>JANORY010000794.1:0-1022 GCA_031415535.1 Burkholderiales bacterium
GGATGACAAAAAAGCACAGTCCCATTGACGACTGCGAAAGTCCTGTTCACCAGTCAACCAATCAACCAATTTCAACCAGTCAACTTAAAAATATGGCACTCGGTCAAGTTTTCCTCCGCCCGCAGCAATTCCGCCGCCGCCCGTCGGCGACCGATTTGCGTATGGCCGACGGCTTGTTCGAAGCCTTCAGCCGCCTGATTTTGGATGCGATGACCGATGGCGGTGCTTTTCCGAAAGTGGAGGCCGCCGTGCAGGGCCGTTTGACCGTGCTTTTTGGCGAACTGGAACAGAATCGCAGCCGTGCCGCAGTCAAAATGAAGGCCTGGTTTCAGCCCGTTTTTGGAAAAATAATGGACGCGGTCGCGGCTTCCGGCGGCCTCGGCGACGGGTCAAACACGGCGCAATCGGCGACGGTGCTGCTCAGTTTGCTCGGTGAATTACTCAACGGCCTGACTGCCGACCAACTGGCAGCCCGGCTCAACGAATTGGCCGATATCATCGAACACGACCTCGGTTTGAATCAGCGGCGGCTGCTCGGTTTTTTTCGGGAAATTCTGGATGCCGCCGTCGAATCGCTCACGCAGGAATACCTCGCGGGCGACCATTCGCAGGCCGCGAAAAACCATTTTTTGATTGGAAGCCGCCTCGCCGCCCTCGAAAATGAACTTCTTCATTGGCTCGAACTGGAACTCGACCGCCTGCCAATGGACCGCAAACAACTCATCGAAGCCTTCGCCGAATTTCTGAAAAATGGCCGCTGGGATGAATGGCTCGGCAAGGGCCGCGAGATTTTGGACAAAGCCACGCGGGTTACGGGCGGGCTGTCCGCCGTGTTTTCGGGCGGATTTTCAGGCAATATTTCAGGTGGAACGCGGGCCGTCCGACGAGGGCCGATTTCCAAAAAAGCCGTCGCCGGGCTGTCGATGCCGGGCCGCCGCGATGTGTCGCCGGACAAACAGATAAGTTGGTACGCGTCCTGGTTTTTGCAGTCAAATTGGGCCGAAAAAAGCCGCTGGGCGGAT
>JANORY010000795.1:0-8212 GCA_031415535.1 Burkholderiales bacterium
GTGATCGAGAAGATCCTCACCCATCTGGGCCTTCAAGCGCGGGCACCGCCTCGGGCACCCGCGCGTGGGCGAATGCGGCTGCAGGCTGGCTGATTCAGACCCGATCCATTGCTGATCCCTTGGTCTTGGGCAGTCCGGTAACGTGGGCTGTGGGGAGCGGTTGTGTCCGGGACCGCCTCGGCACAGTCAGCTTGGGCTCACGCTTTACGTTCTGAGCGGTCCTGAGCCGAATTGCGCCAACAAAGTCCGCCAAGCGGGGTGTTTTGTGGGTAATCACAATGCCTGTTCACTGACGACCACTTACTTCGGTGGCCTCGCCGGGTACCGCACACGAAAATACAGCGTTTAAAAATCCTATACTTCGGGCTGCTGGATGCCGAAGAGATCGTGGGTCGATTGAACCGCAAGCTGACGGGCTGGGCGAATTACTTCTGCCTGGGTCCGGTCAGTCCGGCGTATCGTTCAATCGATAACCACGTTCGAGGACGGCTACGTCGGTGGTTGTGCAAGAAACATAAGGTGGCGAGCACGGGGCATTCGCACTTCCCCGACCCATTTCTGTACGAGACAATGGGACTGGTTCGGCTGGCACCTCGAACGCACAACCTTCCGTGGGCGAAAGCGTGAGCGCTTGTCCGAGAGCCGAGAGCCGAGTGCGGGCAAATCGCATGCTCGGTTCGATGAGCGGGATGTGGAAACGGAGCTACGGCGAAGTTACTGGGGCACCGCCAGACGAAAGGGGCGGCAACAGACACACCGGACCTAACGCCACCGCGAGACCCGACAGGTGAGAGTCCTGTCCGGCCAAGGCTGGCCACCAGCCGGAACCGAGTGTTGCGTGGTGGGTGGGTGACTGTCGAAGAATGAGGCGTGCACGCACAGGGGTCTGTACGGGAACCTGGGAGCTCTTGCGTTGTCCTTCGATGATGGGCGGGTCGGGCGCGCTTTACAACAGTCCGGGCCGGTTGCGGGGGTGCCGCCGCAGCACGGAGCGAGTCACAGGCCAAGACCTGTCGGTCGGCGCAACCGGGCGAACGTCGGCAACAGGCTGATTGCCTACATTCAAGTTCGGCGGTTCAATGACCCTGCCGCCGACACCGGTCGAGGGTGGCCGCGCTGACTTGTGTCGAGCTACTTGAGCGGGTCTGTCGGAAGCACCAGCGTTATCCGCGGCCGGCTCGCGACGTATTCCGTGCAGGCGCCTACGCTGGCAAACTTCTGCGGAAAATCGAATTTCTGCCAGCCACCATTGCCGCATTCGCCGGCATTGCTGGGCGGTCCGCAGTGACCCATCGAGTCAGGGATGTTCCTGCCGAGGATGGGCTTGCCCTCGGCGTTGCGCAGGCCGGCGGGCAGGATGAACATGTTCTGTTCGACGGCATCGGCCTTGCCCGTGTCCTTGCCAGGTTCCTTGGGGACGAAGGCGCGGTGCACGCGGCCATCCGATGTCTCGAACGCCTGCCCTACGCTGTAGAGCCTGGGTTCGGCGTCGCAGCCGTCTTGAACCGCGATGGTGCCCGCGATGACGACGTTGTACACGTACCCGGGATGGTAGTGCCAGCCACCGGTGTTCTCGTTGGCGCGCGTCGTCAACGTTCGGTGGACCACGATCGCCGGGGCGCCGTACAGGCCAACGCCCTCGATGTTTCCCGGCGTAGTGACGGCGTCCGCGGCGTTAGCGCCGATGCCGGCGCAGGCCAGCGCCGCCCCTACCACCGCTCGCGCCACGTTGCGGCGTTGAAGTTTGCTGATCGGAATTTCCACAATGCGCTCCTCTGGCTGTCGAAATGATTCGAATACTGGCATCGCCCAGTGGATTGTGTATTTCGGTCGTTATGGTATTTTCCTTCCGTTTCCATTCCGCCCTCGGGCTGCAATCATGTCCAGCACGACTTCGGAGATCTACGAGTTCGGTCGCTTTCGTCTCGACGTGGGTGAACGCCGGCTCGCCTGTCCGTACTGCGCCGGCGGCGCCGTCGATGTGCTACCCGAGAAGGCATTCCTGACCCTTGTGCAACTGCTTCGCCGCCGTAGCGAACTGGTGACGTACGACGAGTTATTGAGCGCAATCTGGCCGCAGGTCGTCGTCGAGAGAAACAATGTCTGCAAGGCCGTCAATGCCATTCGAAGCTGCCTGGGCGATTCGGGCCGCGAACGGCGATTCGTGCAGACGGTTCCCAAGCATGGCTATCGCTTTATCGCCGACGTGACGGTCGTCGGCCGGGCCGACGCGAAAGCAGCGGGTGGGCCCGAATTGCGAGCCGGCTTGCCTGCCTACGACCTGTATGTGCGCGCCAAGGTCAAGACGCTCGGCGAGACCTTGGCCGGCACGAGTGAGGCCATCGATCTGCTTGAACAGGCGGTCGCGGTCGACCCGCGTTTCGCGCCGGCCTGGGCCCAACTG
The DNA here is from genome assembly GCA_031415535.1 of Burkholderiales bacterium. GTDB lineage: Bacteria > Pseudomonadota > Gammaproteobacteria > Burkholderiales > Burkholderiaceae_E > JANLTP01. Next base: position 2,405 of record JANORY010000795.1, read on the forward strand.
GCGCGCGCGTACAACACACGCGCGTTCAAGTTCTCCCGCGTCGACGAGGCGCGCGCGAACCAGGAGCGCGCCGACGTCGCGCTCGCGAAGGCGTTGGACCTGGACCCGACGCTCGCCGAAGCGCACTTCGCTCGCGGACTCATCCTGTGGACCCAGTCCAAGGGTTTCCCGCATGAGCACGCGATTGGCGCGTTCCAGCGCGCCCTCGAACTCGATCACGACGCCGACGAGTCGCACCACCAGCTCTCGATGGTGCTGGCTCACGTGGGCCTGCTCGACGAAGCACAGGCGCACGTTCGCACCGCGCTGCTTCTCAACCCCAACAACACGATGGCGCGTTTTCGCGTCGGTGTCTATGCGGCGTGGCAGTGCCGCTTCGACGACGCGCTGGCAGCGTTCAAGACCGTGCCCAGCGATGCGAGCCCGATGTTGATCGACCGGGTGCGTGCCGAGGTGCTGGTGCAACTCGGCCGCAGGGCCGAGGCGCGCGCCATCGTCGAAGCCTACCTCGCTTCGCATTCCGCCGACGAAGGCGGCGGCTTCACGAGCATCGACGCCCTGCTGCTGGCGCTGGAAGGCAAGGCAAGCGAGGCGGAAGCGGCGATCGCGCGCGCTGTTGCCATCGGTCGGGGCTTCGGCCACTTCCACCACGCGGCCTACAACATCGCAGCGGCACTGGCTGCGCTCGGGCGCGCGGACGAGGCCTGCGGCTGGCTGGAGGCGGCGGCCGACGACGGCTTTCCCTGCGAACCCTTGTTCCGCGGCGACCCCAACCTGCGGCCGCTGCGAGGACAGCCGCGCTTCGCGGCCTTGCTCGCGAGACTACAGCGGCAGCGCGAAGCGTTTGGGAAGATTGCCGCGTGAAGCGCGCCAGCGCATAGCCAGTCCGCCTCTAGCGCATCGATAGTTCAGCTTGGGCGCCAAGGCCGCGAGGCGGCAGACGCTGCTGGCACGCTGGCACATCGCCACGGGTCTGGCCAACCAACCGCTGTACAACCTGATCCAGGACACCTTCTTTGACTACGACATCGCACAAAGCGACGACACCGATATCCAGGTGCTCAAGGAAGCGGGCCGCGCACCCGAGACCAAGAGCTATCTATGGATTCGGCGCGGCGGGCCACCGGACAAGCCGGTGGTGTTGCTGGATTACGCCCCGAGCAAGTCCGGGCAGACGGCCTACGGGCTGCTCTCGGAGTTCCGAGGCTACCTTGGTGTGCGATGCGGCGACCAACTTTAACCTGAGCATCAAGACCAACGGCTTAGTACCGGTGTTATGCAACGACCATGCCCGACGCAAGCTGGTCCAGGCGATCCGGGGGCTGCCCAGCAAGGACCGGGTCAAGGCGTGGGCGGCGGCCAAAGGGGTGGCCTTCCTCGCGTACTGCCTGCCGGTGACCTTCGGCGGCGCAAAGATGCCTGACCAGGCCGGAATATCTTGAACCTTAAGGCCCTGTTCGGTGAAGGTCGGCATATCGGGTAAGAGGGTGGAGCGCTTGGTGCCGGAAATCCCCAAACCGCCCAATTCGCCGGCACGAATCGCCGCACCCGCGACACCCGGCGAGAGAAACGCGCAATCCACGACGCCGCCGATCAATTCGTTGATCGGCGTTCCTTTGAAGGGCACATGAATCATGTCGAGGTCGGTGCCCTTGCAGAAGAACACGCCCATGACATGCGTCGTATTGTCGACGCCGGACGAGCCAAAGGTGAGATTGCCCGGCTGTGCTTTGGCCGCCGCTATGAAGGGGTCGATTGTTCGGAACGGCGATTTATCGCCGACCAGCAGCGCGAAGCCGGAGGAGCGCTGCAGCAAGGTGACCGGGGTGAAGTCCTCGATCGAGTCGTACGGCAGTTTTTTCATCAGCACGGCGTTGGTCGTGTGACCGCTGGTGGTGAGCATCACGGTGCCGCTGCCGGCACTGAAGGGGACGATGATGCGAAGTTGCGGGGTCTGCGCGAGTGCCTGACGCGGAGTCAGATGTGGTGTCAGTTGCGAAGCGAGCGCGGTGACCGAGGCGGTGCCCAGAACAACGCTTCGGCGAGTCAATAGGTGCGACCCTTCACCCGAGTCATCGGGCATTGAACTTTAGTAACGGACCCTAGTCAAGCCACCAATACTGATGCGGCTCTCTACCGCGCGCCGGCAAGCCGCGTTGCGCGGCGCCAATGCGTTTTTCGAACAACTCGGCAAAGTCGCGCAGCACACGCGGACTATCGGAAACGTACGAATGACCAAATGCGCGCCAGACCGACGCGGTGCCGGACGCATCAATCGTTTCCATGCCGGCATGCGTGAAGATACCGGCCTCGGTCTCCCCAACGCGCGCTGATTTATGAATGACCTTGGACGTTTGCAGCGCGATGTCTTTCGACGAAGAATAGATAGTGACTCGGGTGCCCTTCATCTGCAGCACTTTCGGTGCGATCTGCCGGCGAAACAGCTCGGCGTTGACATCGGCGGCGGTAAACAACAACTCTCGAAGCGGCCCGCTGAACTTGCCCGCCGCTACGCGATCGGCCAAGACCTGACCGACCAGACGGGCGCCCATGCTGTTGGCAATCAGGTAGACATCGGTCACGCCCAGTTTGGCGATCAGTTGCAGCGTTTCATCAAACGCCGACGTCGATAATTGCACCATCTCCTCATCGCGCCAGTAGCCGCTCAAGCTGCCTTGCGACGGCCAGCTATAGGCCATTACCAACCCGGGAAAACCAATGTCGTGGGCCGTCTGAGCGGCACGCACGGTCGCGTCTTCAAACGTGGTCCAAAAGCCGTGCACAAACAACAGCAGCGATTTGGACGATGCGTCCTTTAGTTCGCGCTCCAGTATGCCGCGGGCCCGCTCAACGTCACCGATGCGGGTCACCTGTTCAAGACGGGCGCGCCAGGAGCGGTCGGGCGGCGACTTATAGGCCCATCGATGCGCCAGCGCCTGCTCGCCCGGATTGCGGTCGGTAGGCAGTGCAATGGTGGTTGTGCCCAGCTCGACGTTGTCGGATGCTTCCGCACCGTACTGATCGGCGGGCGCGGCCGCGCTTTTCCAGCGCCGATTGGTGGCGTAATAGACCGTCGCGATCAGCAGGTGGCGCTTGGCCAGCGTCAGCGCGCGCGTTCGGATCATTTGCGCTTGCTGTCGCGAGCAATCCAGCGCGACCAGCGTGGTCATCAGTTCGGTTTGAGCGGCGCGCAAGCTTGCGTCGGTATCCGCGATGCCGCCGGCCCGCAACCGCTCAATGCTTGCTTCCAATTGCGTTTGCGATTGGGCTAATTGGGCCGCTTGCTCCGGGGTGACCGGCACGCAGGCGCTGTTGCTGCGCGAATCGGCGCTCGACTGGCTTGCTTGTGCGCCGGCCGCGACTGGCACAGCCAGGAGGGCGGCGATAATCGCGAAGAATAGCGGCAGCGGCATTTCGGCCTCGGGGGTGACGTTAGCGCAGCGTCACTCTAGCATCACAATCGATGGGACGTTGCACTCCTAAAGTAGGGGGCTTGGCAATCGTCCCGCGTGCGACGTTGGCAGTTGCGCGAGCAACTGCTGCACGAAGTATCATCTCGGCAGTGGCGGCGCGCCCTTCGAAGCCGACGTTGCAATCAGCAACGGCCGCATAACCGCCGTATGCAAAGGCGCCACCAAAGGCATTACCAAAGGTACTCAGGAGATCAACGCCAAAGGCTGCCTGGTGACACCGGGCTTCGTTGACATCCACACCCACTACGACGGCCAAGTCACTTGGGACAGCCGTATTGCACCCTCGTCCTCGCATGGCGTGACCAGCGCCGTCATCGGCAATTGTGGCGTGGGCTTTGCGCCGTGCCGCGCCGATCAGCGCGATCTTGTGATCCGGTTGATGGAGGGTGTTGAGGACATTCCAAACCCAGTGCTCACCGATGGCGTGCCCTGGCTGTGGGAAAGTTATCCGCAGTACCTGAATTTTCTGGCCGGGCGGCGCTACGACATGGACGTCAGCGGCTATCTGCCGCACGCGGCGTTGCGTGTCTTTGTGATGGGCGAGCGCGGCACCAACCGAGAGCCAGGCAGCGCAACCGCAAGCGGACGAGGTCATGTGTGGGCACCGGTCAGTCCGGCCGAGTTGGACCCGTTTGCTCAAGCGCGTCTTTGATCTCGACCTTGAGCACTGCCCGAACTGCTGCGGCGAGCTGAAGATCATCGCGGCGATCGCACTGCCTGTTCACTGACGACCACTTATTTCGGTGGCCTCGCCGGGTACCTCATACGCAAATACAGCGTTTAAAAATCCTATACTTAGCATTAAGCCTTCCTTGCCTTGCAGATCGGCCAACTCCTTGCTTATGAGCGGCTTGATCACGGTGTCCTCCGCTGAATAGGCGGGTAGACCAACCGTCAAAAGCGCGCCAGCGAATGCGAGTTTGGCGAGTTTGATGCCATGTGCCGAATTTTTGAACATAGCATTCCCCCTTTGGTGGTTTGACAGTGAAGTGTTAAAACAGAATTTCTGTTGAGTCGATACGAGCTTCACTGGTGCGCGCGTTTTGTTTTCGAGACCGAGTTCGCGCCACTTCCGGACTCACCGGCACCGGCTCGTGGCTGGCGCGCGGCTGTGAGCCAAGCACCCACATCGACGAAAAAGGGTCTTGGTGCTTTTGCTGCGAAGCACTGTGTGCAGTTGAATAAACGGTTGTCACCTTCGAGCTTATCAACCACCTCGAGCACCGTAATTTTTTCGGGCGGACGGGCAAGTTGGTAGCCGCCTTGGGCGCCCTCGGTCGAACTCACCAAGCCGACACCTTTCAAATTGACTCAACAGCGTGGCAAGTTTAACTCGGAGTTGTAATCTTAGCCGCGCGACGGCGCGTTCACAAGATGGCGCTGGAAAGACGGCGCTGGAAAGTAAGAGCCCCTAACGTGGAAGCAATTCAAGGCCGCACGACAGTGACAACGTTGGTGAAGCTCGTAAACTTGCCCCGCAACGGTGGGCTGCCCATGTTTGAGGTGATGTTCGCCGAGATCGTCTGCTCGCCCGCAGTCGAAAACTTGACGGCAAATACGCCGGTGCCAACCAGGCTGCCAAAGTTGACCAGGAACGATTTCGGGGAAAAAGACGCGTTCGGGTCGGTCGCGTTCAAGATGACCGTGTACGAACCTTCGCTGAAGCCGCAGCCAACCTTCAGAGCCCCGGCGACAGAAACGCCGCTCCTAACCGTTTGCGGTGCAGATGGCGGTGGCTGAGCAATGACCGGACACGACGGGTTGTCAGGCTCCACGTAGACAAAGGTCTGGGCAAGCGCTTGGCAACCCCAAACGAGCAGGCCGAGTAAACTGAGGACTCGCGACATTCCAAAAACGGGGGCGGAACCGAGAAATTCCAAACACTTGTGGAATTGAAGACGCATTGCGCTGCTCCGAATATTGACGGCAGGTTCATAAACCATTATTTTGACTTGAATAACTTATGCCTGCCATCGCAACCCGTTTCGATCTTGAGCATGTCGAGTGGCGACGCGTCACGGACTCGTCGTGTACCGCATTCAAGGTGGATTTCGAATACAGCCTGTTGGGCTACGACCTGGCGAGCGGCCGGCTCGACATGCTGCTTCGATACGGCGACGGCGGTCACTGCCGGCGTCACCGTCATATCGCAGCGACCGCCACGCTCGTGCTTGAGGGCGAGCAGTTTCTGCACGAGATGCGCGCTGACGGCACAACCCGATCGATCCATCGTCGCAAGGGCGATTATGCGCTGGCGGCCGGCGACGCGCATCCGCACGATGAATGGGGCGGCAAGAACGGCGGAACAATACTGCTCTCGATGTCCGCGCCGGAC
>JANORY010000796.1:0-6744 GCA_031415535.1 Burkholderiales bacterium
AGCGGCGAAGACAGCAAAAGCGGTTGTACGCCGGATGAAGCGCAGGCTTTGGCGCAAGCAATCGCCGCACTGCCCCGTCTGCGTTTGCGCGGACTGATGGCAATTCCGGAGGCGACCGAAGATCGGACGGTGCAGACGCGACGTTTTGCGACGCTGCGCGCCCTTTTCGAGGCCCTGCAAGACCGCGGGTTGCCGCTTGACACCCTATCGATGGGCATGTCGGCCGATCTTGAAGTTGCGATTGGCGAAGGATCGACTATGGTGCGAGTCGGTAGCGCTATCTTTGGCAGTCGTGCTTCGAGTGGCGCGCTTCATTAGTTCAGTTTCCCCCCAACATCCACTGGTCAGCCAGAAAACATCATGCCGCTAAATAAACCGCCTTCAAATGAACCGCCGTCGAAAAAACCTTGGGCCGATCGGATTGACCATCTGGTCCTGACGGTCACCGATATCGAAGCTACCACCCAATTTTATGAACGTGCACTCGGCTTCGAGCGCGAATTCTTTCTCGGACCTGAAGGACAGCCCAGGCATGCGCTGCGCTTTGGCCAGCAAAAAATAAACTTGCAGGATCGCAACACTCAAACGCCGACCAAGGCGCAAGTGCCGACCTTGGGTGCCGGTGACTTTTGCCTGATCAGCACCGCGCCGATTGCCCAGGTAATTGCCCATCTACAGGCCGAGGGGATTGCCATTGATACTGGACCGGTACAACGGCGCGGCGCACTGGGTGCCATGACCTCGATCTATCTGCGCGATCCAGACGGCAATCTGGTCGAGATCGCCGAGTACCCCAAGCAGCCATGATCGAGGTTAACAGCGCGGACTTGTCGGCGCTGGTCGCACGTGCCCGCAGCGCGGCGCGACGCCGGCAGAATCTGAATATTCACGGGCGTACGGACGATTCGATCAACCGCCTGCTCAATGCTGTTGAACCAGGCTCGTACATCCGACCCCATCGGCACAGCGACAAGCTTGAAACCTTACTGGCGGTGGCCGGCAGCTTCGAACTGATATTTTTTGATGACGAGTATCGGCTGTTGCGCCGTGCCTTCTTGGGTGGCAGCGGTGCCACGCTGATCGAGTACCCGGCGAACACCTGGCATTCGCTGATCGCGCTACAGACTGGCAGTATTTTTTTCGAGGTAAAGGCCGGGCCTTACGAGCCGCTCCGAGCGGAGGACTATTTACCCGGCTGGCCTGCAGAAAACTCGGCCGATGTTCCGCGCGCGCTCAGTTGGCTCAAACAGGCCCAACACGGCGAGCAATATGAAGTCACGCCATCGATTTAACGGCAGCCGCCAAACGGCTCTTGTAGCGCGAGGCGGTATTTTTGTGGATGATTCGTTTGTCCGAAATGCGATCAACAACACTTTGGCACGATTGCAAAGATTTACCGGCCGCTGCCTTATCGCCGACTGCAATCGCTTTGCGAACCGACTTGATCGCCGTACGTAAGGTCGAACGCAAGCTCGAGTTGTGCGCGTTGCTTTGAACTGACTGACGAGCGCGTTTGCGGGCCGAAGCAATATTTGCCATGCGAGAATCCTGTTGTATGTACAGCTCGGGATGTGCACCCCGATTTCGAACTCCGGGCTTAGCGTCTTGACGAGCTTTGACGAGCCTGGAAAACTAGGGAAAGCCTTGGATTATAGCGGTACGAAGTTGTATTTGGCAAACCCTGCTGACCGCAAGCCCGTCGGCGCTCGGAATCAGTCTGCTGAGCGATCGCTAACAGTATGAATCTGTTGCGCGCGGCCATGACGGTCAGTGGCATTACGCTGCTCTCCCGGGTCACCGGCCTGATCCGGGAAAACGTCACCGCCGTCATGTTCGGTGCCTCAGCGCTGACCGATGCCTTTTTCGTGGCCTTCCGGCTGCCCAATTTATTGCGGCGATTGTTCGCCGAAGGCGCGTTTTCCCAGGCGTTTGTGCCGCTATTATCGGCCACACAGGCGAATTTCCCTGAAAAGACCAAACCCTTGATCGACCACGTGGCCACCGCCTTGTTCTGGACGGTGCTGGCTATTTCGGTCATTGGCGTCGCCGCCGCGCCGGTGCTGGTGTACTTGATGGCCTCGGGGCTCGCCCGCGATCCCGCCGCCTTTGACGTGGCGGTGGTCATGACCCGCTGGATGTTCCCGTACATCACGCTGATATCGCTGGTGGCACTGGCGGCCGGCATTCTGAACACCTGGAAGCGCTTCTCGGCACCAGCCTTTGCGCCGGTGTTGCTAAACCTGTGCTTTATCGCTGCCGCGTTATTTTTGACGCCCTATTTCGATCCGCCAATCTACGCCTTGGCGGCCGGTGTCGTGGTCGGTGGCCTGGCGCAATTAGCCTGGCAAATCCCCGCCTTGCTCAAGATTGGTCTGCTGCCGAGGATCGGCCTTAACCTTGCCCAGGCGTTTCGCGATCCGCACACACGGCAGATTCTGAAGCGAATGGGACCGGCGGTGTTATCGGTTTCGGTCGCGCAGATCAGTTTGGTCATCAATACCCAGATTGCTTCGCGGCTGGCACCCGGCAGCGTATCCTGGGTGTCCTACGGTGATCGGCTGATGGAGTTTCCAACCGCACTGCTAGGGGTTGCACTCGGCACGGTTTTGCTGCCGAGTTTGTCGCGCGCCGGCGCACAAAATAATCAGACCGAATACAACGCCCTGCTCGACTGGGGCTTGCGCCTGTGCGTGTTGTTGGCGGTACCCTGCATGGTCGGTTTGGGGTTCATGGCTCAGCCACTGACCGCCTTGCTGTTTCACTATGGCAAATTTACGGCCCACGACGTACAAATGACGCACCTGGCGGTGCTCGGATATTCGGTAGGACTGCTCGGTCTGGTTGCGGTCAAGATTCTGGCACCCGGCTTTTATGCCAAACAAGACGTACGAACCCCAATGAAAATCGCGATCTTCGTGCTGATCGTGACGCAACTGTTGAATCTGTTGTTTGTTCCGTATTTCGCACATGCCGGCCTGGCTTTGGCGATTTCGGTTGCCGCGATGTTAAACGCCGCGCTGTTGTTGGCCGGTTTGATCCGGCGCGGCAACTATCAGCCGCGCCCCGGATGGTTAATCTTCATCTGTAAAATCCTGGCTGCCGCAGCGCTGCTGGCGGTTCTGCTTTATTACGGTGTAGCGCGCTACGACTGGCTGGCACTGCAAGAACAACCGTGGCTGCGAATCGGCCTGATTCTCGGCTTGATCGGCGTGGGCAGCAGCCTGTATCTCGGCGTGCTTGTGCTGCTCGGCATTCGCCCGCGTCAATTTCTCAAAAAGGAAGCTGCATGAAGCTGGCGTTTATCGGTGGCGGCAATATGGCCAGTGCCTTGATTGGCGGCCTGATCGCCAAAGGACAAGTTGCTTCGGATATTCATGTCGTCGAGCCGCATGAAGCGCAACGCCAGCAACTGCTCAAAAGTTTTGACGTCACCGTGTTTGAGCGGGTTAGCGCGCGGGCTGTTGACCGTGACGTGATTGTGATGGCCATCAAGCCGCAACACATGCACGACGCCGCAGTGGCGTTGGCACCGCTGCTCACCGACCAACTGGTCATCAGCGTGGCGGCCGGCATTCGTGCCGCCGATTTGTCACGCTGGCTGGGCGGCCATCAACGCATCGTACGGACCATGCCGAACACACCGGCGCTGATTGGTGCCGGCATCACCGGTGCGGCTGGCATGGGCGCACTCAGCCAAGCCGATCGCGCCTTGACCACCGCAATTCTGAGCGCCGTCGGCGAGTGCCTGTGGGTTGATACCGAAGACAAATTGGACGCGGTCACGGCTACCAGTGGCAGCGGGCCGGCCTACGTCTTTTACTTCATGGAAGCGATGCAAACCGCCGCGCGCAATCTCGGACTCAGCGACGAACAAGCCCGACGCCTGACCCTGTCAACCTTCAACGGCGCGGCCCGCTTGGCCAGTCAAGCGAGCGAGCCGGTGTCGGTACTGCGTGAACGGGTTACCTCGAAGGGCGGCACCACCGCTGCTGGCCTGGCGGCCTTTGCGGCCGGCGATATTGCGCGACATATTGAATCGGGGATGCAGGCAGCCAATCTAAGGTCCATAGCGTTGGGTGAAGAGTTTGGTCGTGACCCGCCCTGAAGCACCATTGTCAAAATTTGATCAGCGAATCACCGCCTTGGCATCCATTGTCAGCCACCCCTGATGATCCTTGGCCCACAGGTGAAAGGTCTTGCCGTCTCGGTGATCGGCATCGATCAAAGCCGCGCCGCAGACCGAGAACGGATTAATGTCAAAGGTCGGCCGGATTGCCTTGAACTCGAAGTGTGTGACGGTCGCCGTCGGAAACTGATGGCGCAATCCGTCCAGTAACAAGGTCGCAATCAAGGGACCGTGAACAACCAGCCCCGGATAGCCTTCGACAGCGGTAACATAACTGCGGTCGTAGTGAATGCGGTGGCCATTAAAAGTCAGTGCCGAATAGCGGAACAGCATCAATTCGTCACCGTGAATTGGCCGCTCCCACAGCGCCTGCGTCGGCGCTGCGACCGGTGAAGCTGGTCGATCATCGACACTGGCTGCGGCGCGATAGACAATATCGTGACATTCGTCAATCGACGCTTGTGAATCGTCATTGCGATAAATCTGGTGCCGGACTTTAACGAAGATCAGATGTCCGGTGCGGCCGGATTTTTCGTTGATGCTGACAATGCTGGAGTCACGACGGATTCGGTCGCCGACCGCCAAGGCTTGCGAAAAATCGATCTGACTACCGGCCCACATGCGACGCGGCAACTCGATCGGCGGCATGAACCCGCCGCGTTGCGGATGCCCATCAGGGCCGGCCTCGGACTGCTGGTAGAGCGGCAGAAAGTACAACCAATGCCAGACTGCCGGAATCGGCGTTCCGGCCGCCGGCAATTCGGACGGACGATTCAAGGTGGCCGAAAGCGCCGCAACCGGAAAGGCCGTGACCAGGTCAGTGCGCGACTCACGCCGCCCTACCCAATCTTGCAAATTGATGGTCTGGATTGTCATAAGCTTAACTCGCGCTTGTACTGTTGATCGGGGCGGTACTGGTAATTTTAGTGCGAACCATCTCGATATGCTGCCGCAACGCATACAACTCGTCGGCGCGCGATAACGGAACAATAATGTCATTGACCTTGGCTTCGATCTCATCGAGGTTCGACAACAATTCGGCGGCTTTTTCCCGGGTCATCGGCTCGCCCGGATGTTGCGCCCGAATTTCCACCTCTCGCAATTGGGCATACCAGCGATAAACCCGCGAACGAACCCGCCAAACGTACAGGGGCGGGACAATACGCGACAGTGGAATCAGCAAGGCGGCCAGCGACACCACCACGACCCACATCCGATCGACGAGGTTGGCGAGCCAGAACGGCAGGTAGCGTTGCAAGAACGGCGTACCCGACTTGAAGAATCGTTTGGCTTCGTCGGCCAGCGGCAGATCGTCCACCGACGCCGATGGGAACTCATGCAGCCTGCCGAACCAGTCGGCGCCACCGTGAATTTGTGCCGAGGCCTGAACCAGCAACTGCACCAGCGCCGGATGAATAGTGCTGCGTGACACCAGCGCCGAGGTAGGCGCCAGCAGGTGAATATCTTCGGCAGGGCTGTCTGCGGCCAAGTCGACGACGCCGCGCGGTAACACCACATGCGACAGCGATGGCAGGCGGCGGCTGTAGGCCTCAGCAAGAACAAAGTTGAACAGCTTGATACCGGGTGTTCGCAGCAGCATTTGCGTCAGCAATCCGGATGATGAGCTGGTGAAAAACAGGCCGTCTATCTTGCCCTCAAGCAATGCAATCACCGCCTCGGTGTGGTCCAACCGTTGCGCATTTAAATCGCTGAGTCGCAGTTGATTCTGCGCCAACAGCTCATCAATCAGCCGCGACGTTCCAGCACCTGCCGGACCGATATTGATATTGCGGCCGCGCAAGTCCGCCAGCGATTTGATCGTGACGGTGTCACGATGAAACAGCCACACCGGTTCATAGAACAAACTCGCGATGGCATTGATCGGCCGGTCGGCCAGTTCCTCCGGCGTACCGGTGCCTTCGCGAACGATGGCTACATCGACTTCACCATCCGGCTGGAGCAATAGTTCGAGATTCTCACGCGAGCCGCCGGTCTGACGCAGCTCAAGACGAATATTGTGTTTGGCCAGTAATGCCTGGTAGCGCGCGCCAAATCGATCATAGTCACTGTTGGCAGGGCCGGTCGCCATCACTAGCGAACGCGGCGGTTGCGGCTGCACCAGCCAATAGGCCAATCCGAGCATGACCAGCACAAACAGCAGGAACGGTCCGGCGGTCGCCACCACGTCGCGGACCGAGACGATGGTTCGGCGAATCTTTTGAATCATTATTGACAACTGGATCCTTACTTGCTTAATCAGGTTTGATGCCCGCGCGCACAATGACTGGCTTCCAGCGCAACTGTTCGGACTTGATGAATTCACCGAACGCTTCCGGCGTTGAGCCGACACCGATCGCGCTGTCGTTGGCAAAACGCTCGGTGACTGCAGTTGATCGCAAGGCCTTCAATGCTTCGGCAGCCAGTTGTTTGATGACCGCCGGCGGCGTGCCTGCGGGCGCCATCAATCCATACCACTGCGAGGTCTCAAATCCCTTGTATCCGAGTTCGGCAACGGTCGGCACATCGGGCAGCGCCGGTACGCGCTGCGCCGTGCCCACCGCAATCGCGCGCAACTTACCCGATCGAATATGCGGCAAGAGCGGCGGTGTACCGGCCGA
>JANORY010000797.1:0-4672 GCA_031415535.1 Burkholderiales bacterium
AGATCATGGCGTCGCAGCCCCTGGATCCGCAGCGCCCGGAACTCGGTGGCGTCGATCCGGCCGCGCTGCAGGCGTACTTTGTAAAGTCGGGTCGTTATACCGCCGGCGTCGCGACGCACTACGCGCCATCAACGATGCTGACCGCAGCTGCCAATCACCAGAATCTGGCCAAGGGATTCACGATCGGCATGCGTTTCCACTCGGCACCGGTCGTCCGCTTGGCCGACGCCAAGCCTGTTCATCTCGGCCATGCCGCCCGCGCCGATGGTGCCTGGCGCCTCTACGCCTTTGCCGACGCCAGCGGCAAGCGACTGCGTGAGCTTGCTGCCTTCCTGGCGGAATCGCCGAATTCGCCGATTCTTCGCTTCACCCCGGCGGGCGCCGACATCGATAGCGCCATCGACGTTCGCGCAGTCTTCCAGCAGGCGCATCGCGAACTCAAGGTGGAGGGTCTACCGAGCATCCTTCTGCCGCGCAAGGGGTGTTTTGGTCTGATCGATTACGAGAAGGCCTATGCGTCAGATCTTAGAGGAGGCACCGACATCTTCGATCTACGCGGCATCGACCGCGCGAAGGGCGCGATAGTGGTGGTGCGTCCGGACCAATACGTGTCGAACGTCCTGCCGTTGGATGCGCATGACGAACTCGTGGCCTTCTTTGGTCAGTTCCTGATCGATTGCCGCTAAGCAACTACGGATATGGCTTATGCGCGGCTGGTGCGACTGTCACCAGCCACCGCCTTAACGCGTTTGTAGCTCCCGGTTGCGGCCTTGGAGTCGGCCTTCACGACTTGAATTGCACTGCGACGCCGCAAAACCACCTCATTGCCATCCCAGGGTCGAAATTTCGACAGCGCAATCCGATTGCCGCTTTTGGTCTTGAGCGCAACTTCTAGCTCCATGCCGAGCGCCTTAAGGTATTTCTGCAGTGTTGAGAGGTAGATCTCGGTCCGATTCTCTAACTGCGATACCGCGTTTTGATTGATCCCCAGAGACCGCGCGACTTGCGACTGCGTTTTTCCGACCGCTTTGCGAAGCGCCTCAAGCGTCTGCGCTTCGGCGATCATTTCCGCAGCCATCGCCCGGGCCTTAGCGTCGACCTTGTTACGACGCTCAATTGGCAGCGCGTTAATCAGCTCGTTGACACTCTTGCCCATTGCATTCACTACCCTCTGCGTTTCGCGGCTTTTAGTTGGTCAATGTGGGCGTCGAACCTTTTGTCAGCGATCTTGATCAGCGATACATAGAATCTACGCTGACCTTTGCCCTGCTTCGCTGCGGCAATCAGGATCAGGCCCACCTGCCTCGAATCGAAAGCGAATGCCGCGCGCCAGATTTGTGTCCCATTCTCGGCATCGAATCGCAACTCTTTCATGTTCGTATGTTTGGACCCATGCAACGTGTCGACGTGCGGCCGGCCCGTTCGAGGACCGGCGATTTCTACTGATCGCGCAGCCGCAAGCAGTGCGTCTTGAACATCGAGTGAGAATTGCGAAAACTCCGGCTCGAATTCATCAGCGAGTTCTAGACGCCACCCTGGCGCATCGGTCAATTATCATCTCCGAGTGATATTTAGTCAAGCGACGCGAATCAGCATTCGAAGATTGTGAGCTGCAAAATTCTTGAAGGATATTCGCCCCTTGGTCTAGGCCGTCTGACTCGCAGGGAGTAGCAAGATTTGGCATCGATGCGAAGCCATTTAACAAGGTGCGCCGCGAAAACGATTTCATGAATTTGTCCTGGATTGTCTGGTGCGATTCGGGCAAGACGCTCAAATCGCTACGCGAGGAGCGCCGAGTCGAGCAGCATGGCGAAAGCGGCGCAACGTCTTTCCGTTTCGCAGTCGGCGATATCGAAGGCAATTGCCGAAATGGAGTACGTGCTGGGTGCGTCCTTGCTGGAGCGCACGTCGCGCGGCGAAGTCAGAATCGGCACTACCGAACCTCTGACCGTAGTGTTATCCGAAAGCATCACCCAACTGTCGCGCCAGTATCCGAAGATCAGTTATGACGTCACCGTCGGCGATACCACCTCACAAGTGCGGCTGTTGCGCGAGCGCGCGATCGACGTGGTCATCACGCGCTGGAGTGAGAGCGACTGGGCCGACGACCTGTCGGTCGAAGTGTTGTACCGCTCAGCACTTGCCGTGATGGCCGATCGGTGCCATCCGCTCATCCAGCGAAAAAGACTCCAACTCGCTGACCTCTTCGATGAGCAATGGACGCTTTCGCCACCCGACTCGTTCCTGGGGCGCATCGTGGTCGACGCGTCCACCCTGTCGATACTGATGAGACTGAACCTGCTGGCCTCCGGGCGATTCCTGTCGGTACTGCCCACGACCATGCTCGATCATCGATCGACGCGCGATTGGCTTCGTGCCCTGGATGTCGATCTCAAGGAAAGCATGGACCCGGTCGCAGCCATCACCTTGAAAAAGCGCACGGCTGGAGGTGCGCTGGCCTTGTTCCAGCAGGCCTGTCGTGAGGTCTGCAAAACGATTTCGTGACTGCGTCGGGCGATCGACTGAATTGCTTAGCGCGGTGCCATCCGGATTGCGCCGTCGAGCCGGATGCATTGCGCGTTGAAATAAGTGTTACGCGATAACTCAAGCGCGAGGCTGCCGAATTCTTCCGGCTTGCCGAGCCGCTTCGGGAACGGCACGGAAGCGCTCAGACTGTCGATAACGGATTGCTTGGCCCCGAGCATCAGTGGCGTCGCAAAGATGCCGGGCATGATGCAGTTCACGCGGATGCCGACGTCGGACAAGTCGCGGGCCATCGGCAGGACCAGGCCGTTGACGCCCGCTTTGGCGGAACCGTAGATCACCTGGCCGATCTGTCCGTCCTGTGCGGCCACCGAGGCGGTCAGGACGATGCTGCCGCGTTCGTCGTCCTCCAGCGGTGCCAAGGTGGCCATGCCTTCGGCCGACAGCGACGCCATACGGTAGCTGGCGATCAGAACACCCTGCACGCCGGCTTCGTATTCGGAGGTCGGCAGCCGCTTGAGCTTGCCGGCCACTTTGTCAAAGGCAAGGGTTTTGCCGCGCCGCGAGGTCATGGCGCAGTGAACCAGAATGCGCTCCTGCCCTTGAGCGGCGCGCGCCTTGGCGAAGCCGGCGATCGCCGATTCCTCGCTGTTGATGTCGACCTTGCAGAAGATGCCGCCGATGGCCTGGGCCACTTCCTCGCCCTTGGCTTCGTTGACGTCAAAGATCGCTACTTTGGCGCCGGCCGCCGCCAGTGCCTCGGCCGAAGCTCGGCCGAGGCCGGAAGCGCCGCCGGTAACCACTGCGCTGATGCTCGAATCAATTTTCATGTCAGTCTCCTTGTTGTTTGGGTTGCCCAAATAGTCAGATATTTGCGGGGCAGCGCACTAGTTCATCGTTGGGTCGTCACACACCTGGATCAAACGCTTGCCCTTGTTTTCGCCGCGGTACAAGCCCGCAATGGCATCCGGCGCGTGTTCGATCCCAGGCAAAATGTCTTCAAGGTACCTTAACTGTCCACTGGCGACCCAACGGGCTAACTGTTCTCGTCCCTGGGGATATCGGTCCGCATAGTCGAAAATCACCAGCCCTTGCATGCGGGCACGTTTGACCAGCAAGTGTCGCTCGATGCGAGGACCTGAAGGCATCGGGTCCCACGTGGCAATCGATGCTGTACCGCAGATGATTACCCTGGCCCGCAGGTTCAATTGCGCCATAACGGCGTCGCTGATCGAACCAGCGGTGTTATCAAAGTAAACGTCAACGCCATTCGGGCAAACTTTCCTGAGTTCCTGTTCGACGTTTTGTGCCTTGTAGTCGATGCAGGCGTCGTAGCCAAAGAGTTCCAGGCATTGACGAACTTTCTCAGTACCACCGGCAATACCGACGGTACGGCAAGCTTTGATTTTCGCAATTTGTCCAACTGCGGAACCTACCGAACCCGCAGCAGTCGAGACCACGACCGTCTCGCCGCCCTGCGGGTTTCCAATGTCCAGCAAACCGAAATAAGCGGTGAGTCCATTGATGCCGAGCACGCCCAGGGAGGTCGACATTGGCGGGCCGTTGCGGTCAATTTTATGGCTGATGACCTGGGCGTCAACGGCGGCATATTCCTGCCAGCCGAGCATGCCGGTCACCCAGTCGCCCGCCTGATAGTCCGGGTGATTGGAAACTTCCACAATGCCGCTGGCCAGTGAGCGCATGACTGCGCCGACCGCCACGGGCTCGGCATAGTTTCCAACAGCATTGACCCAGCCCCGCATAGCCGGTTCTACCGACCAGTAAATAGTGCGAACGAGTACTTGACCTTGCGATATCTGAGGCCGCGGCGCTTCAATAATCTGAAAATGTTGGGCCTGCGGAATACCAACCGGGCGGCTGGCAAGGACGACCTTGCGGCTGGTGTTTGTGTTCATGATTTTATTATGATTATTTACGTTCGCAGTAGCGACTCAGGATCGCCTTGGCGTTTCAAATCGTGACGTCGTCGTTCCTGCTGCTCAAACAATCCACCCACGGCCATGCCGTAGTCCATCTGCTCGCCGCACCATCGGGTAGCGGACGTGCTCGCATCGATCGCCAGACCGCTGTGTTGATGTTGGCAGATCAGCGTCTGTACGTTACCCTTGGTCGCGGTCTGAACCTCGAAGTGTTTACCGTGTGTGTCACTGAAGCGCAGCGCACCGTC
>JANORY010000798.1:0-1711 GCA_031415535.1 Burkholderiales bacterium
CCAGGACCCCGCGCCCATCACCCTGCTGCCGACAGACCCGATTGGCTACATCTATTGCGACAAAACGGGCAAAATCGTGCCGGGCGGCAAAATCAAACTGCTTTCGGCTCCGGCGGGCGGCTCCATTTTCTTCGGCATCAACATGGCTGGCGACACCCTCGACGGGCGCACCGGCAAGTATCAATTTTACACAAATGGCCAGCCAGGCATTTACAATTTCACCTGGATGCACCCGAACGGCTACCCGCTCAGCACGAGCTGCCCGCCGCAGCCGGGAGCCGTTACGCCCGGCCTGCTCGACGGCACACCCATCGACAAAGACGGCCTCATTGACGGCACGCTGACCCTCGGCTCGACCCTCGGGGCGGGCGGCGATTCGCTGGCCAATCACTCGTGCAGCTACAACCTGTATTGGCTTTCTGTGAATGTCGTGCCAGGCGACCAGACCATTGTCAGCGAGAATAATATCCCCATTCAATGCGTCTTTATCGGCTCTTTTGTCTGCGAAGACACCAACGGCGACGGCCTGCCCACGCCCGGCGAGCCGCGATTGGACGGCGCGACCGTTCAACTTTTTAACTGCTCGAACATGACCACGCCCATCGCCACGACCACGACGGCGAATGGCGGCAAATACCGTTTCGACGGCCTCGTGGCGGGCGATTACAAAATGAAATTCACCCCGCCGGGCAATTATCGCCTCGCGCTGACGGCTGGCGGCCAGCCGGTGAATGTGGATTTGAACGGTTTTTCGGCCTGCGTTTCGCTCAGTTTTGGCGAATGCGACACCTCCAAAATCGTCTGCATGACCGCCTGCCCGCAGGTGACGGTTTCGGCAAATGCCTCGATTTGCCTCGGGCAATCGACGCAACTTTTTGCCAGTTATCCGGCTGGCACGATTTCCTGGTCGCCTGCGAATGGCAGTTTGAGCTGCACCAATTGCGCCAATCCGACGGCCTCGCCGACGGCGACGACGAGTTATATCGCCACCGTTCAGGACGGATTTACCTGCGTTTCAAAAGATACGGTCGTGATTTCGGTGACGATTCCGCCAGCGGCCAATTTCACGGTAAACAGCTCAAATCCAGCCGGTTGCAACACGACAAACGGTTCGATTACGGTCAATTCAACTCAAAACGGCCTCGAATTTTCCATCAATAATGGCGGCTCGTGGCAGTCGTCGAATGTGTTTTCGGGCCTCGGCGCGGGCAGTTATCAGGTGCTTGTCCGGTTTGTCGGCACGGTTTGCCCGACGGCCTCGTCGTCCAATCCAATCATGCTTTCGCCCGCCGGTGCGCCGCAGATTACGAATGTCGTGGCCGTGCAGCCGACCAATTGCGCGTCGCCAAACGGCACGATAACTATCACGGCCAGCGGCACGAACCTCGAATTTTCGATAAATGGCGGCGCGACCTGGCAGCCGTCGAATGTCTTTTCGGCACTCGGCGCGGGTAATTATGAGGTGCGTGTTCGCTCGACGCTGAACCCGACCTGCGTGGTTTCGTGGCCGACGGTTTCGATGATTCTTTCGCAGCCGCAAATTTTGAATGTGCTGGTCAGCTCGAATTGCAACGCGGCGGGGCAAAATTCCATCACCATTCAGGCGACCGGCGGCCAGGCTCCCCTCGAATATTCAATCGACGGCGGCCAGAACTGGCAGACAAATGCCACTTTTTCGGGCCTCGCGCCCGGTTTTTACAGCGTGCAGGTT
>JANORY010000799.1:0-8265 GCA_031415535.1 Burkholderiales bacterium
GCCAGACCGATCAGCAGACAGGCCAGGCCAGTGCCGATGAACACACCGTGCACACCGTCGGCGACCACCAATGACCAGACGATCGGGACGGTAAAGGTTGCCGCGAACACCATCAACAGGCCACCCAACACATGAGCAATCGCTACCACTAGCTGCATATAGGTTCCGACCGCGCTGGGCTTTGATAACCGGCGAATTCTATGCCAGCGGCAAAAAAAAAGGCCTTCAGCGCGAAGCTGAAGGCCTACAAAGCGAGCGGCCAAGGCCGCTCACCTCCTCATGACTGGTTTTTAAAGGACTCCCGAACTCCAGAACTGACGTCTAGATATCCAGGCGAATCGGCATTGGTTCGATGTAACCCATCTTGCGCAACATGTCGAAACACTCATCGAGGCTGCGAAATCGAGTCAAACCGCGACGAAAGTCACCCATGCTGCGGCGGCCATCGACGAGAATCAGCAACATGCGCAGACGGCGCGGCAAGCCGCTTTGAACCTGCGAGGTTTCGACCCGGCCCATCTTGGTCTTGATAAAAACCTCTTCATCGCGCAACACCAGGTTGTCCCCGTTTGCGACCATCTTGAGGATCTGTTCACCAAACCCTGATCCTGATTCCATTGCGCCGTTCATTAGTTGCCACCCGCCGTTCATCGTGTAATTGATAGTACGCAGCTTGCTGGGTGCCGTTGGTGAACCTTGTCACACCGTTCGTCGGCAGACAGTGGCGCTTCATTCAAAGTGTGATTTTTGTTCATTTTGGTGTCGGCTGGCTTCACACTTATCAATGAAAAAGCCCCCGCAGGGGCCGTTTCACCGAGGCGTCGCGTAACGCTCGCTACTGCGCTTTAATCTATTTCCCGTACAGAAACTCCGGGAACCAGAGAATCATCTGCGGGAATACATAAAGAAGCACCATGCAAATAATGACGATGAACATGTACGGCATCATGCCGGCAAAGATCTGGTTCAAGGTTACGTGCGGTGGCGACACGCCCTTCAGATAAAACGCCGACATTGCCACTGGTGGCGAGAGAAAGGCGGCCTGCAGATTGACCGCTACCAGGGTTGCAAAAATCAGCGGATCGACCTGAAAGTGCGCCAACAGCGGCAGGAAGATCGGTACAAAAATGACGATGATCTCGGTCCACTCCAGCGGCCAACCCAAAATGAAGATCAAGGCTTGCGACAGCATCAGGAACTGCAGCGGACTCAGATTCATGCCGAGGATCCATTTCTCGATCATGTCCTGGCCGCCGTGCAGCGCAAACACCGCCGAGAACAAGGCCGAGCCGACAAACAGCCAGCACACCATCGAGGTGGTCTTGGCAGTTAAGTAGACTGCCTCCTTGGTCTTCGCAAACGTGAGTTGTCCCGACTGCCAAGCCAACAGGAATGCGCCCAATGCACCCACGGCGGCCGACTCGGTGGCAGTGGTAATGCCGAACAGAATCACCACCAGGACAAGCATCGTCAGGATGGCCAGCGGCAGCACCGATTCGATCAAGAGACTGGCCACTTGCATGTTCTCGACCCGGAACTTGCGGTAGTACAACACCAGGCCAATTGTGCTGATTGCCAAAATTGACCAGAACACTGGAAAGAAGGCTGCTGGCACACTGCCGGCACCGCTCGAGTACGAGCTTGCGCCGGTACCAGTCGATCCGCCGCCGAGCGCCTGCAGTGGCTCATCCTTGGCGGCGGCCGGTTCGGGCACGCCTCCTGACGGCAGCGCACCCGGTGGCTCCTTGAGCTCATCCTTGACTGCTGCCGGTTCGCGCACTCCTCCGGGCGGCTCCTGCACGCCACCCGAGGCGGCTGCGGGTGCCGCAGACCCGGGTGGCTCTGCCAGGCCCTGGCTCATCGATTGCGGCGCTTGCGCAGCCGCTGGCGCGCTGTGGATCACCACATACCACCAGACTCCCCCCAACAGCAGCGCACTTAGCAAGAAGGGCGTCACCGCCACGCCCAACGCGGTCCAGGCGGAACGATATGTCAGTGCCTGGGTCAAGCTGGGGTCGGCCTTTAACGCCGCCGCTGAGGCATTGGCGGTGATCTCACTAGCACCGGCACGACGAACCGCACTCGGGCTCAATACTGCCTTGAACGCTGCCACCAGCGCGTTGCCGCCAAAGTAATGTGCCAATTGCTGTTTGGCTCTTGGAACGTCGATCTTCAGCAGCTCGGGCGGCAAGCTGGGTGCCACTTTGGGATCGAACTTGGCCCAGGCGATCACATACACCAGATACAGAAACGCCAGCAGAAAACCCGGCACCATGGCGGCGGCGTAGAGTTTGACTACCGATTGGCCGGCCACCGCGGCATAAACGATCAACATGACCGACGGCGGAATCAGGATGCCCAAGGTGCCGCCGGCGGTGATTACACCGGCCGCGAGACGAACGTCATAACCGGCTTTTAACATCGGCCGCATCGCGATCACGCCCATCAGCACAACCACCGCGCCGACAATGCCGCTGGCAATCCCCCAGAACGTGCAGACAATCAGCGTGGCGACGGCCAGCGAGGCGGGCAAGCGGCGAAACGACAGTTGCACCGCATGGAACATGCGATCGACTAGCGCCGCCCGCTCAATCACATAACCCATCAGCACAAACAGCGGGATCGACAGCAAGGTGTCATTGGTCATGCCACCGTAGGTACGCTGCACCATCAGATCGAACACCCGGTTGGCAATCGCCGATTGCGACGGGTCGAAGTACGCCACAAACCCGAACAACATGCCCAGACCCATCAGCGTGAAGGCGGTCGGAAAGCCCATCATGATCGCCATGACGATCAGCCCGAGCATCGACAATCCAAGATAACCGCTGGTCATTTCTGTGCTCCGCTGGCGCGCTGATGTGCCGCTTCTTCGATGTTCGACACGCCAGCGATCGCCTGATCGCGGGCGGCGGCATCGACATAGGTCGATTGCTCCAGTTGGGTCTTGACGATGTCGATCTCCGAGACATCACTGATGCGGGCCGGCCACTGGCCGGTCCTGATACACACCACACATCGCACAATCTCGGCCAAGCCTTGCAGCAGCACCAGGACGCCGGCCGCCGGAATCAGCATTTTGAACGGATAAAGCGGTGGCCCGTTGGCGGTGATGCTCGAGTGTTCGTTGATCACCCAACTGTTGTGTGCAAAGTCATAACCGGCATAGGCCAGCGCACCAATGCCGGGCAGAAAGAACAGGAAGTACAAGATCAGGTCGAGGCTGGCCTGGGTGCGTGGCTTCATCGATCCATACAGAAAGTCGCCTCGTACATGGCCATTTTGCGCCAGTGTGTAGGCACCGCACATCATGAACAAGGCGCCGTACAACATGGTCGACACTTCGAAGGCCCAGTTGCTCGGCTTGTTGAACGCGTAGCGCATCAACACGTCGGAACACACCAGCAGCATTAATACGATGATGAGCCAGGCAAAGGCGCGGCCCACGGTCGTGCTGATCCGGTCAATGACGCTGAGAAATCGGTCGGTAGACATGCACTCTTAGCGCGCCCTGAGGGCGCAGATTTCACAGAAACGCCGCGCCCCGAGAACCTGGTTTCGGGGCGCGGGTCAGACAAGCTTACCGATCAAGAAATGGCGGCTTACGACTTCTTGCTGAAGAAGTGGTTGTAGGCCATCTTGTAGTCGACCAGCGTGTCGTTCTGCCAACGGGCGGCGCGTTGCGCGAATGCGCGCTGCGACTCATACACCTGTTTGAAGATCGGATTCTCGGCCGATTTCTTCGCAACCACCGTATCCCAGGCGGCCAACTGTGCGCGCAGGACCACGTCTGGTGTTTTGTAGAACTTCACGCTCTGCTTTTCCTGCAATTCGATGTAATCTTTCGAGTAGCGATCGATTGCTTTCCAGGACATATCGGCCGAGCTGGCCTGCACGGCGTACTTGATGACCGACTTCAAATCATCGGACAAGGCGTCGTACTTCTTCTTGTTGAACAGGATCTCGAAGTTCTCTGCCGACTGGTGAAAGCTCTGCAACATGCAGACCTTTGCGACAACCGGGAAGCCCAGGATACGGTCCGATGTGGCGTTGTTATATTCGGCCGCATCGAGCAGGCCGCGATCCATGGCCGGCACAATTTCCGCGCCCGGCAGGGCATTCACCGCCAGACCCATCGCCGTGAAGATATCGATCGACAAGCCAACCGTACGAAACTTCAGTCCTTTGAGGTCATCGGCCTTGGCGATCGGCTTTTTGAACCAGCCCAATGGCTGCGTCGGCATCGGCCCATATTGAAAACTCACGACGTCGGCATTCAGCCCTTTGTAGATCTCGTCGAGAATCGCCTTGCCACCGCCGTACTCGTGCCAAGCCAACATCATGTTCGGATCCATACCGAAAGCCGGGCCTGAACCCCATAACGCCATGGCCGAGTTCTTGCCGTACCAGTAGGCGAGCACACCGTGGCCGCCATCGAGCAAACCCTTGCTGACGCCATCGAGCAAATCAAAAGCCTTGACGACCGCACCGGCTGGCAACATTTCGATCTTGAGTTTGCCGCCGGCCATCGCATTGATCTTCGAGGCGAAGTCGTTGGCGTACTCGTGGAAGATGTCCTTGGCCGGCCAGGTGCTCTGGAAGCGAAAGGTGGTGGTCTGCGCCCGGGCGATCATCGGAAAGCCCAGCGTCGAGGCGCCTGCGGCGACCGTCGCGCCGGCGATAAATTTGCGGCGCGTTGTTTTGTTTTCTGTCATGGATGTCTCCGTTTCCAAACTGCTTTGCAAGGGGTCGCAATGCTAGGCACTTGTCACGGCTTTGTCATTGCCAAAGCGCTGGGGTTTTCCCGAGGCTGTCAGAAGAAACCGACGCTGACCTGAAACAGCTTTTCAAGCTTCGGCAACATACTCTTGTTATTCAGAAAGACTATGACGTGGTCCTCGGCCTCGATCACGGTCGCATGATGCGCCATGATGACCTGCTTCTTTTTGTTCTCCCCCACACCCGTGCTCCGTACGATCGCGCCAATCGTGGCGCCCTTCGGAAGGTCAATCTGCTCCAGTCGCTTGCCAACC
The DNA here is from genome assembly GCA_031415535.1 of Burkholderiales bacterium. GTDB lineage: Bacteria > Pseudomonadota > Gammaproteobacteria > Burkholderiales > Burkholderiaceae_E > JANLTP01. The sequence continues at coordinate 5,034 of JANORY010000799.1, forward strand.
ACCTTCGAGGATCGAGTATCGCCGTGCACGACCGCCTCAAGGGCCTCGGCGGCACCGCGTCGCAGTGAGTGCACCGCCACGATGTCGCCCTGACGTATGTGCCGCAGTAACTCACCAATGGTCGTCAGCGCCGGCGTAATCGCAATGTCAATCCGGCTGCCCTGCATCAACTCGGCATAGGCGCGACGGTTGATCAACGCAATGACGCGATTCGCACCCATACGTTTGGCCAACATCGACGCCATGATGTTATTTTCATCATCCGAGGTCAGCGCGATGAACATGTCCATATCGCGGACATTTTCTTCGTCCAGCAAATCCTCGTCGGTAGTGTCGCCATGCAGCACAATTACCTGCGAGGGCAATTGGCTGGCCAAGAACTCACAACGAACCCGATTCGCTTCGATGATCTTGACTTCATACTTTCCGGCTAGCTCTTTTGCGAGCCGAAAGCCAATGTTTCCACCACCGGCGATCATGATGCGTCGTACCGGCTTATCCATGCGCCGCAAATCGGACAGCGCGGTGCGAATGTGTTCACTGGCCGCCAAAATGAACACCTCGTCACCGGCTTCGATCAAGGTATCGCCATCCGGCTGGATCGAATGGTCGTTGCGAAAAATCGCCACGATGCGAATATCAATGTTCGGATGTTGCGTCTTCAGATCGCGCAGCGGATGTTGAACCAGCGGGCCGCCGGCATAGGCGCGCACGGCAATCAGGCTGAGCGCGCCATCGGCAAACTCGAGCACCTGCAGCGCCTCGGGGAACTCGACCAGCTTTTGCAAATAGTCGGTGACGGTTTGCTCCGGGCAGATCAAGTGATCCACATAAAAGCCACCGTCGCCGGTAATCTCAGGCTGGTTCTGAAACTCGGCCGAGCGAATGCGCGCTATTCGAGTCGGCACATTAAACAGTTGTGCTGCCAGTTTGCAGGCCACCAGATTGGTTTCATCACTGGCGGTGGTGGCAATCAGGATGTCGGCATCTTCGATGCCAGCCGCGCGCAAGAGCTGCGGCGAAGTAGCGCTGCCGACCAGCGTGCGCAGGTCGAACTTGTCTTGCAAGTAGGCCAACGCTGGCGCGCTGGAGTCGATCACCGTAATGTCGTTTCGCTCGGAAACGAGGCTTTCAGCTACCGAGGCACCGACTCTACCGGCACCCAGGATGACTATTTTCAATTGCTATGTTTGCGATAAGCGCCGCGTGACAAATCAATGCCGAGTTGCTTGAGCTTGCGATACAAATGGGTGCGCTCCAAGCCGGTCTTCTCGGCAACCCGCGTCATGCTGCCATGCTCACGCGACAAATGATGTTCGAAATAAGCACGCTCGAAGGCATCGCGCGCTTCGCGCAAGGGGATGTCCAGCGGCAGATCGCGAATCGCCACCGCTGCACCGGGATTACCTGACGGGATGGTCGTAAAACCGCTCGGCCCAATGTGCGGCCCGCTGACCGTCTCGTAACTTGGGGCACTCGGCAGGGAGCCGCCCAACATCTGCGGTCGGATACCCAGTGAAATTGGCATAACACCGCCGAGGGTGGACATTTGGGTGGCCGCCGAGGCTGCCTTGGCGGCGGCGAGCGCCTGCGCCCGGCCGCGGTTCAGACCCTGCTCGACCGCTTTCAACAGCTTTTGCAGTGCAATCGGTTTTTCAAGGAAGTCGAGCGCGCCAATGCGCGTCGCCTCAACGGCGGTGTCAATCGTCGCATGGCCAGACATCATGATGACCGGCATGGTCAGCTTGCCGCCCGAAGCCCACTCTTTGAGCAAAGTCACACCGTCGGTGTCGGGCATCCAGATATCGAGCAACACCAGATCGAGCGCATTGTCTTCGCGTGCCTTGCGCGCCTGGCTGGCACTTTCGGCCAACAACACGGTATGGCCTTCCTCACCGAGGATCTCTGACAGGAGTTCCCGGATACCAATTTCGTCATCGACGACCAGAATTTCAGCCATATTGTCTTCCCACCCGGCGTGTATCTAAAGTTCTCGTAGTTTATACGATTAATCTCGCAATTATCGGATTTTTCTACGTTTTTGCTAATTTGGTGAACAAGATTGATACATGCGCGCCACGAATTTGACCTTGCTCGCCGCTACGATTTGCCGCATCAATTCGGGCACCGTGCTCTTCGACAAGTTTCTTAACAATTGCAAGTCCCAGTCCGGTTCCCTTGGCTTTGCTGGTGACGTAAGGCTCAAATGCCCTGACCAGCATTGCCGGAGCAAAACCAGGACCATTATCACGGACCACCAGTCGCACCGCAGTGTCGCCATCTTTGGAAGCGACTTTTTCGGTGATGATTTCAACCCGCGCATCGGCCTTGTTATCGACCGCCTCAAGCGCATTTTTAACCAGGTTATGAATCACCTGACGCAACTGCGCCCGATCACCCAGTATGTCAGGAATATCGGCCGCTAGGCTGACCGATAACGACGACGCCTGGGCACCCCCCGCGTAGAGATGCAACAGTTCCTGCACCAGGTCATTGATCGCCAGCGGAATCAGCCGGGCGGCGGGCAAACGCGCATAGTCGCGGAACTCGTCGACCATCACCGATAAGGCGCCAACCTGATTAATAATCGTCTGCGCACTACGGTCCAGAAATTCGGCGTCCAAGGGGGCCAGCTTGCCGGCGAGCTTGATCTGCAGGCGTTCGGCGGCCAATTGAATCGGCGTCAGCGGATTCTTGATTTCATGAGCGAGGCGGCGCGCCACCTCGGCCCAGGCGACCGCCCGTTGCGCTGATAAGACATCGCTGATGTCGTCAAACACAATGACGTAACCAACCCGACCCTCGGGCAGTACCGAGCCGCGACCGAGAATCGTTTGGTGACCGGTGCTGTCGGCGGCCTGCGATTCAGCCTGCCGGTTGCGCGGCAGCGAGAACTGCCGCTGCCAACTGGGCTGGCCGGCAATCGCCTGATCATGAAACGCCTCTCGTACCTCGTCGGCGAGTCGACCGATTCGCGGTAGCTGCTCGAGCGGCGATTCGAGATGATCGCTGAGTGAGACACCGAGAATACGATCGGCACCGCGATTCGCCAAGGTCAGCGAAAAGTCGGCATCCAGCACCATCACCCCGGCAGTCAGGTTCAACAGCACGCTTTGCAATCGCGCGTTGGCCTCTTCCAGCTCACGTTGCTTGCGCTCGACCTGGCCGTGCGCCTCCTCGAGCTGACGACTCATGACATTAAATGACCGCGCCAGCACACCGAGTTCGCCAC
>JANORY010000800.1:0-2755 GCA_031415535.1 Burkholderiales bacterium
CCAAACTTCACTCGGGTCGAGTGTTTTGGCACACCGTTTTCCTCGTCCTGGGTGCAGATTCGGGTAACGCACGATAGCGCACCTCTGTTCAACATCAGCACCCATCATCTGGACCTGAGTAAACGGCCATGAAACGATACCAGCGGCCATGACACGATACAAGTCAGCTTTGGGTGGTCTTTCGGTGACCCGCTTCATGCGCGACTACTGGCAGAGAAAACCACTGCTGATTCGCCAAGCCTTGCCGATGAAGTCGGTGCCGATTGATTGGCCGCAAATCGCAGCGCTGGCGCGACGCGACGATACCGAGTCGAGACTGATCAGCCACTCGGCTGGCCAATGGTCGCTCCGGCACGGGCCGTTCGAGCGATTGCCAGCGGCAACACGCAAGCGCTGGACGCTGCTGGTTCAAGGCGTCGATTTGTACTCAGATCCGGTGCATGAGCTGCTCGGTAGATTCCGATTTTTAAGTGACGCCCGACTCGACGATGTCATGGTGAGCATCGCCAGCGATGGCGGCGGGGTCGGTCCGCATTGGGATTCCTACGATGTCTTTCTGCTGCAGGCGCAAGGCCAACGGCGCTGGCGCATCGGCGCAACCGGTTATCCAGACTCACTGCCGCAGTGCCAGGCTGAGTCGCCGTTGAAGATCATTCGCGAGCCGCAGTTTTCGCAAGAACATCTGCTCGAGGCTGGCGATATGCTGTATCTGCCGCCCGGCTGGGCCCACGATGGTGTGGCCGTCGGCCCCTGTACCACCCTGTCGATCGGCTTTCGAGCACCGAGCCGGGATGAGTTTCTGCAAGCCTGGTTCGCCGACCGTTCCGACCGGCTGGCGGTCAACCCGGCCCGCTATGGTGACGCCGGCGAAGCAGTGACGCGGTCACCCGGGAAAATCCCTGCGCGACTCGACCAGCGTCTGAAGCACTGGATCAGCGGATGTGAACCCAGCTCGGCGGAAATCGAAGATTTTATCGGGCGTTATTTGAGCGAGCCTAAACCCATGGTCTGGTTTCAAGCCCGGCCGGGGCGGCCAGGGTTGGCGAGTTTTGTGCGGCAGGCGACGCGTACCGGTTTGGTGCTTGATCGCCAAACGCGGATGCTCTATCGAAAGCAGCAACTGTATATCAATGGCGAGCGCGCCGACTGTTCCGCCAATCGGCTTATTCAATCGTTTGTAAACGAGCGACGAATATCGGGCGTTAAGGCAGCAGAGGCGTTGCAGAACCCGGCAACTTCGACCTGCCTGCACCAATGGTGGTCAAACGGTTGGATTCACTGCAACAAATCTGTGCGAAAAAGCCAGCCGTGCTAAAATGGAGGGCTATCCAAGTTTTTTAGTTAACCATAGTTAACCGCCCTTCTACACAATACACTTAAGTCATACGAGGAATCCCATGAAAAAGACGCTCCTAATCGCTTCATTACTAGTCGTTGGTCTGGCCGCTTGTGGTCAAAAAGTTGAGGTGCCGGGTGCCGGTGCCGCTTCGAAGGGCATGGACGCCGCCAAAGATTCCGCTGCCAAAGCCGCCGACGCTGCCAAAGACGGCGCTGCCAAGGCAAGCGACGCGGTCAAGGAAACGGCTGGTAAAGCGGTTGACGCTGCCAAAGACAGCGCAGGCAAGGCTGTTGAGGCCGCCAAAGACGCTGCTGGTGCTGCCAAAGACGCAGCCGGTGCCGCTGCTACTGCCTCAGGTGCTGCCGGTGCTGCAGGTGCCGCTAAAGACGCCGCAACTGGTGCTGCAGGCGCTGCGGGTGCCGCAGCCGATGCCGCCAAAGACGCTGCCAGCAAAGCCGCTAGTGCAGCAGCCGATATGGCCAAAGACGCCGCAGGTAAAGCGGTTGATGCTGCCAAAGACGCTGCCGGCAAAGCGGCCGACGCAGTCAAGAAGTAAGACCTTTAAAGCGTCGAAAAAGCCGCTTTCGAGCGGCTTTTTTTTCGTTCAAACATTCTTCGAAACGCTACTCCAGATCAACCCAGCAAAGACCAGCGTCTTGATCAACGATGCCGATTTCCTCCGGCGTCACGCCCCAGGCCTTGGCCAGCGCCGATTGCGCCAGTTCGGGGCGGTTATTTTGTCGACTCAGGTGAGCGGCCAGCACATGATTCAGTCGCGACTGATCGATACGTGCCAGCAATTGTCCGGCTGCTTCGTTTGACAGATGTCCGTAATCGCTGCTGATCCGCTTTTTTAATGACCACGGATAAGCACTCTGTTCGAGCATCCGTTCGTCGTGATTGGACTCCAGCACCAAGGCATCCAGACGCTCCAGCGACTGCACCACATGGGCGCTGCAAAAGCCGAGATCAGTCACGACCCCGAGGCGATGGCGGCCATCATCGAACACAAATTGAACCGGTTCACGAGCATCATGCGGCACCGCGAACGGTTGCACATAGACACCACCAATATCGAAGGTCTTACCAGGATCGATAAAACGCCAGAGCGGTGTCATGTTGGCGGGCGGTGGCACCGCTCTCAGGGTTCCGTAGGTCAAATGCAAAGGAACGTCGGCACTGGCCGCCAGCCGGTAAGCACCACCAATGTGGTCCGAATGTTCATGGGTCACCAGGATCGCATCAAGCTCTTCGACCGTGACACCCAAGGACTCAAGCCGACGGCGCGCTTCGCGCAATCCGAAGCCACAATCCACCAGGATGCGGACAACCCGATCGCCATCGCGGCATTCGAGGAGCAGCGCATTGCCCTCGCTGCCGCTACCGAGTGAAGCAAATCTCAAAGCCTAAATTTTC
>JANORY010000801.1:0-2387 GCA_031415535.1 Burkholderiales bacterium
CGCAGGCCCGCCAAGGCTTGCTCGAAGCCTTTGAGCGGTGTCAGCCCGAGCGATTCGGGTTCATCACGGTTGCTCATGAACCTAAGTTGGATTTGCCACTAAAAATATGCACGATCAGTTCGGCTGCGTCGCCAATCATGCGATCAGCAACCAGTTCAGCGTTGACATTAAATCGGCCTTCGCTGATGGCTTTACGAATTTGTGCGATTTTTGCGGCGTCAAACGGCTCTGCCGACAGCTTATTCAGCGCCTGCGAGGTCTCGGACAATTGAATCTTCTCGGAGGCCGCCGCCGGATTGACCGATTCCAGGGCGCTCGACGGGTTGCCACCACTGGCCGCAGCGGCTGGCGCGGCCACACCGCGCGTTGAACCATTGGACAGACGCTCGCCAATTTCCTTCGATGCGCCATCCACAGCAGGGTTAATCTTCATCATAGAACTCCTTGTCAGCGCACCTGCGCCAAAGCGGGGTCACGCCTTGTTTTCGGCGGTGTAGCGGAATACTTTAGCGATAAATGGCGCATTTTTTCGGCTTTATTTGAGCGCTTTGACCGGTAATCAGTGCTCAAGGCTTGATCTCGACATAACCTTCCCGAACCAGGCCACTCAGTACTTTGCCTGATTCGGTGCGCAGCCGCACCGACTGACCGGGGGCGGCATTGGCCAGCGCAACCGCATCGGTGGTTATCGAGAATCCGTCACCCGGAACCCGCACCTTGACGATATCACCGGCGGCTACGGTCGGCGGTGTCTTCAGATAATCATTGCGTACCGCTTGGCCCAGGACCAAGGCTCGGCTCAAGGTCTTGCCCTCAAGGGCAGCGCTATCGCTTACCCACTGCGCGTTATCTTTGGTCAGATCAATCATTTCGATATCAAAATCGGCGCTTTGAACGGCAGTGCCGGCGGGCAGATTGCGTTTCGCGACCAGGCCGTTGCCAAACACCGACACCGTGATCGGCAGGAGCACGGTCCACTGCGCGCCGGCCACGCAGCGAATGCTGATCTGACTTTTTCCCCACAGCCGGCTGCCGGGCAGCAACACCGGTTCAGCGCGTTGGCAGGGAGCCAACTGCATGCGCGGATCCCATTCGCCGACTTTGACTTCGACCCGCCCCTTGCCGGCCGTCGCGGTTTCGACCAACCGGGCGATTGACTCGGCGAATACGGTCGGATCGGGTAGCGGCAAGACGGCTGATGGTGGTGTTTGAGCATGCAGAGGCACCGTGCCGCACAGCATAGCGTTGGCGATTAGTAAAAAGAGCAGTGTAGGGCGTCTCATCATGACATTGGCAGGCACAGCGTATCGGTTCGAGGAATCAAAGCTTAGCGCTGCAGCGAGCTTGGCGAAGCAGAATAAGACCAACAGTTACGGCGCTTTTCCGGGCTTAAGTTTTTTGACCCTCGCGAATAATTCGGGGCAGGAGAACTTGAATCATGCCGATTGGACCCGTTGACAGTCTCGATTTCCAAAGTCGTGCACTCGTGCTTAGAGCGGCTCGTCAGGAGGTGTTGGCTGCCAACATTGCCAACGCCGATACGCCTAATTACAAGGCGCGCGATATTGACTTCGCCAAGCTGCTGACTGAAGCAAGCTCGAAATCTGCGCTGACCAGGGCCGATGCCGGCAAGTCTCCGGTGGCGCTGTTCCGGATTCCTGAGCAAGCCAGTGGCGACGGTAACACGGTCGACATGGACCGTGAACGCGCCAACTTCGCCGATAACGCGGTTCGTTATGAAGCCACCCTACGATTCATTAACGGCCGGGTTCGCGGACTCTTGAGTGCGATACGTGGCGATTAAATACGTGGCGATTAAAAAGGAGACCTTAAATGTCCCTGACCAGAATCTTTGAAATTTCAGCAACCGCCGTGTCGGCGCAAAGCCAACGATTAAATATCGTCTCGAGTAACCTGGCCAATGCCGAAACCGTTGCGGGTCCAAACGGCGAACCGTACAAGGCGCGACACGCCGTCTTTCAGGCGAAAGGTCCCGACGCGGCGCAAGGGGTTCGCGTCAGCCAAGTCTATGAAGATCAGTCGCCCGGCAAAAGTATTCACGACCCGAAACATCCGCTCGCCGACGCGCAGGGCTATGTGACTCAATCGAATGTCAATGTCGTCGAAGAAATGGTCAACATGATTTCGGCCTCGCGCTCGTATCAAAACAATATTGATGTCATGAACACCGCGCGCCAGTTACTGAGCAAGACTTTACAGTTAGGACAATAAGATGCCGATCGATACCGTGGGTAGTACTGCCCCCGCCATCACCGCCCCTGCCATCACCCCTGCGGTGCCTGGCACCAGCCCGGTAAGCAGTCCAAGCGCACCGGCCCAATCAGGCAGCCTAAAAGCCGATGAACAGTCGGACCGATTTCTTAAGT
>JANORY010000802.1:0-6043 GCA_031415535.1 Burkholderiales bacterium
GGCACTCCACGCCGGCCTGGCGCGCGCCGTCGGCACAGGCATCGAAGAGTGCGCCGCACAGGCTGTCGCGGCGGGGATGGGCGAGGATCAGGAGGCAGCGCATGGCGTGGCTTCGAAACGGGTGCGGCTGTCGACGCACGCCGACATTATGCGCGCCATTGCCGCGAAAGTTGGGGAAAAAAAGGCAGGCAGCGCCTTCGAGCCGATTCCCGTCAGATAGTTGATGTCGTGTCGCACCACCTGCGCGGGGCGGGAAATCGCCCGGCAATAGTTGATCAGAAAGGATTTAAAGCATACAATATTCTTACCATGAGTAAGGTAACCAGCAAGTTTCAAGTCTCAATACCGAAGAACATCGCCGAGCGCGCCGGCATTCGAGTCGGCGACGACATCGATTGGGAGGCGGCCGGAGGAGTGCTACGCGGCAATCTCGTGAAACCCGGTTTGACGGGCCACTCGGTTGCGCAGCGACTCAGCCAGTTTGATACTGCGTCGGAGCGACAGAAGTTGCGGCAACGCGATCTCGTACCCGTCGAAAGTTCTGAGCGGGGTTGGGTGCGCGAGGAACTCTACGATCGATGAGTGCGCTCATCGACACCAACATCCTGGTGTACCGATTCGATTATCGTGACGTTCGCAAGCAGCAGATTGCGCAGGAATTATTGCGCGAGGGCGTCGAACACGATTCGATCCGCGTACCGCATCAGGCGATTCTCGAGTTTGTCAGTGCTACGACCAGAATCCTCGTCAAGTTCGGAGGTCAGTCGCTCTTGCCAAGGCAAGATGCTTTACTCGAAGCGGAAGCGATGCTCGCGCAGTTCGCGATCCTGTATCCGAACGAATCGATCGTTCGATTGGCTGTACGCGGTGCGGCGACCTATCAAATGAATTGGTTCGACGCTCATTTGTGGGCTTATGCCGAACACTACGGACTCGCTGAAATCATTTCCGAGGATTTCTCGAACGGACAATTGATCGGTTCGGTACGCATCTGGAATCCATTCTGACCAACATATTCAGTTATTGACCCGACAAAAAGACCTGCGATTGAGGTCAATGATGCCTAAAAAGTTCTTGCTTGTCCTCACGTCCCTGGCGACCCTGATTGGCGTGCTGGTATTCCAAAACCTCGCTGGCGGCGAGAGGAAGATCGATCAGCAACTCCCCAAACTATATGAAGTTGACCAGGCCGAGTTCCGGCGATCGCTGAGCGCGCTGCTCGGGCCGCAGATCGTCGAGGGCAACAAGGTCGACACGCTGCTCAACGGTAACCAGATCTTCCCGGCCATGTTGGCAGCGATCCGTTCGGCGAAGAAGACCATCACCTTCGAGACCTACATCTACTGGTCTGGCGCGATTGGCCGGGAATTTGTCGAGGCGCTCGTCGAGCGTTCGAATGCTGGCGTGCGGGTGCATGTGTTGCTCGACTGGGCGGGAAGCATCAAGATGGAAGCCTCTTTGCTCGATGCGATGAAGCGGGCCGGTGTCGAACTGCAGCGCTTTCACGAGCCTCATTGGTCGAACTGGGACAAACTCAACAATCGAACCCATCGTAAGTTGCTGGTGATTGACGGTTCGGTCGGTTTCACTGGCGGCGTCGGAATTGCAGACCAATGGCGTGGTCAGGCGCGTAACCCCAACGAGTGGCGCGATTCGCACTTTCGCGTTGAGGGTCCGGTTGTGGCGCAAATGCAATCGGTGTTCCTCGACAACTGGATGCGCGCCACCGGCAAAGTGCTGCATGGCGAGCTGTATTTTCCCGCCCTCAAGCCGGCGGGACCATTGGCCGCGCAGATGTTCAGCAGCTCACCCAGCGGCGGCAGCGAGAGCATGCAGTTGATGTACCTGTTGTCGATCACTGCGGCTCGAAATACGATCGACTTGGCCAGCTCGTACTTTGTGCCGGACGCAATGACGATCAAGACCCTGATCGACGCTGCGCGGCGCGGCGTCAAAGTACGCGTGCTGACCCCGAGCGGCCACATTGATTCTGAAATTGTGCGCAAGGCGTCGCGGGGAAGCTGGGGGCCGATGCTCGAGGCCGGCATCGAGATTGCCGAGTACCAGCCAACCATGTTTCACGTCAAAGGCCTGGTGGTCGATGAAATCTTTTCATCGGTGGGCTCGACCAATTTTGACAACCGGTCGTTTCGACTGAATGACGAGGCCAATCTGAATGTCCTGAACGCCGAGTTTGCTCGCGCGCAGCGAAAGGTTTTCGCGGCAGATTGGTCCAAGGCGCAACGCATCAGCTTGCAGGAGTGGCAGAACCGACCTTGGTCGGAGCGGCTGCAGGAGCGTCTGGCGGCGCTGCTGCGTTCACAGCTTTGAATCTGGCTGGCCCCACTGACGCACCCCAGGCAGCCTTGCCGCAGGCGAGCTTGGATTCGCAGCATTATTGTGGCCGCGATTTAGAAGGGCCTAACCGTGGGTCCCAGCTTTCTGTAGCCAGTGGCTGCAAGGTAATCCCGTGCATTGCTGGTGTGTTTTGTTTTGTTCAGCAAACCCGCTTTCGCTAAACCAGCGGTTGCGCCGCAGATGGCGGCCACTGGAATTTTGTGGCTTAAAAACTGGCCTGCCAGTTCCGCCGCTTCGCCGTTTTCACCTTCATCCCACGACGCACCGCCCGGCAGAATCAGCATTGCGCCGTCTGAAGGCACTACCTGTTCGATTGACTCAGCAGGCGTGATGCGGATACCCCCTGCAGTGATGATCGGGTCGGTTGTCGCGCCGACGGTCACCACTTTGTAGCGGTCTGCATTTTTCTGGAACTGCGGATTGTTGATTCCGGCAACGGCGTATCCGTACTCCCAATCAGCGAGGGTGTCGAATACGAAAAGGTAGACTTTCTTCGACATCATCAGGCGGCTCCTCGGCATTTGATTTGATGGGCGCGCATCAAGAGTGATGGCTGGTTCCAGATTGGCCCGGCATCTGCGGCATGTCTGTCAGTAATCACGCCGTGTTGCGTTCGAAATAGTGAAAGCGTTGGTGACCCATGCCAGCCGCAGGACGCAATTCCAGTGCGCAGCAAAGGCCCACATATCCGCCGTTTCCTCGATGATTTTGTCGGTGGGCTTACCCGCGCCATGGCCCGCGCGCGTCTCGATACGGACGAGGCGTGGCTTGGGTCCGATCTCCGCTGCCTGAAGCGCGGCGACATATTTGAAGGTATGTCCCGGCACCACACGATCGTCCGTGTCGGCAGTCGTCGAGTAACGCGTACAGTTTCGGAGTGCTGCTCGTCTCAATACGGCTTGAGCGCCCGTTCCAACTGTTCCTTGTTCATAGTTGATCGCCCCTTGATGCCGCGCTGCCTCGCCTCGTTGCGAAGTTGCGCCACGGTGCGTCCACCAGCACTCTGATGCGACCTGAGGCCGCCACGTCGACTTGCCGGGATGTCGTTGACCGATGTCGCGCTGGCGCACGTAACTCGAGTTGTTTTTGTGCCGCGTGCCAGCTACCTATGAACATTCCTGACCGCTCGTGGACGGCGCTCGAGGAAGATCGCATTTAAAGCGACGGTTGGTCGGTGCGGTGTCGCACAGACCTCGACAGCACCTGCGTGTACGATCAAGCTTGGTCGAATGTATTTCAGGCCAGGAAAGTTTTTATTTGCCATGGCACGCCGTACCCGCAACATTTTTTCTAGCTCGACACTTCGCCGCTCGCTGCAAAAATCGTTTGGTGCGCTCGCTAGACAGGTTGTGCGCAATAGCGCCGACGCCATGGTCAAGGCGGTCCGAGTTGCTGCATCAACCGCGCCGACCAGCAAGCGGACTCGCCCCAAAACGAAGTCGAAGCCAACTTCGAAGCCGCAGTCAACGGCAACCGCGCAAATTGACCTCAACATGCAGACGGGCGCGGCGAATGGGCGGGAGTATCAACTGTATCTGCCGCCAGACCTAAAGAAGTTCGAGCGCTTGCCTTTGATCGTCATGTTGCACGGTTGCGCCCAGAATGCGCGTTCGATGGCCGTTGGTAGCCAGATGAACCGCTTGGCGGCTCGTGAGCGCTTTGTAGTGCTTTACCCGCAGCAGAACCGCCTTTCGAATGCGCAGGGCTGCTGGAATTGGTTTGACACTCGAAGTGGCCGGGCACAGCGAGAATCTGATGCCATCGTAGCCGCCATCAACCTGATTTGTGTGACGCAGCCGGTCGACCCGGCGCGAATTGCGCTGGCTGGGTTTTCTGCAGGTGCCGGCATGGCAGCGCTGCTTGCAACTCGTCAGCCGGAGCGATTTCGGGCGCTTGTCATGCATTCGGGCGTCGCGCCTGGCGTGGCCCATTCGGCAACAACCGCCTTGTCAGCCATGCGCGGGCGGCGTGTCGGCGGGCCGCTGGCAGTATTGCCCGGTGCCATCGGGTTGCCCGCGCTGCTCGTGATTCAAGGCAGCGCTGACCGGGTGGTTGTATGCAGCAACGGAGCCAGCGCGGCGCAGCGCTGGGCGACACAGGCGAATCTGTTGGCTTACGGCAAGCAGGGTAGCGAACCTGAATCGTCTTTGGCGGTCTCATCAAGCGTGAAAGTCAGCACGCCGCGCATCGTGCGGCGCGGTAAGCGGCGCAGCGCCACCGTCACCGACTACCGCAGCGGCGGTCGAATTGCAGCGACGCTGTGTGAAATTGCCGGTCTGGGCCACGCCTGGAGTGGCGGCAAACGCGGGTTGGCCTACAGCGATCCGACCGGGCCCGACGCCTCACGCATGGTTTGGGCCTTTGCCCTGCGGCAGTTTGTGATGTGACTGGCGGAGCCTGGATCCCGGAACACGTCTGACCTACTTTCCCCGTCCCGACGCCAATCAGTGCTTTGCCGACTGCGCGAACAACGCCGCATGCCAAGGTGTCACCTGGATTCAAGCGGGAACGTACAACCCACGTGATGCGGCCATGTGTTATCTCATGTCGATGGTGACCGGTCGCGCGGCAGCGCGCGGCCATGTGTCAATGATCAAGACGCAATCGCAGCCAGTAGCGCCGCGACCACCACCGGTTATCGTGCAACCGCCCCCCGGGCAGCCGCCGATTCAACGTCCCCCGGCTGGGGCGGACCCGCTTGATCAGGTTGACATCGAAAAGCTCTGACTGGCTGGAGTCCGTTATGAACAAGTTCCGCCTTGCGCGCATCGGTGTTGGCCTTCTACTCGCGAGCGCGAATATCGCGTCAGCTCATGCCCAGAATGCCGGGGAGATCGCCAACCTGCAGCGGCTCATACAAGCGGGCGAGCAGACACTGCAGCGCGAGTCCTACTTGACCCAATACTGCAACCGGCTGAGCAATGGCGACGCGTTCCTGCATCGTGCCCTGTTGAGCGCAGGTCATGACCCGATCGTCAGCTTGACGCGCTGGGACAATCATCTGAATCAACGAGTCGCGGCCGGGCGGTTGGCGCCGGACCGTCGTGACGCCTTGATTCAGGAATCACGGCGGCGGCGCAACGAGCTGGTGAACGCCTGCAATCTGGCGAACAACCGGGCGCTACTAGCCAAGGCCCGTCAGCCACGCCAGGGAACCTCCAACAAAATCTCGTTGGCTTGGAGCCAAGACACCGACGCTAACCAAGTGCTGAACGCAGAAGGCATGGTTACCGGCACGCCCGAGAGCTGGAGATTCGAGGGGACAGACAAGCCGCCCTGGTCCGGCGGCAACGAAGTCAGGGTGATGTGCACCGGAAAATCCATCGGAATTCCCAAAAACAACGAACTGAATGGCTCGTTGAACTGCCGGGCAACGTGGCGGCATGGCACCATACAGCACGTCCGGGATTGCACGGGGAATGGCGTCGGTCGCGGCTGGGGCTACAACGCCACAAAAGCCTGGTTTATGGTTTTGCCGACTCACTGCCGTGGCTATGTTACCTTGGCAGATGGCAAGGTGAAGACCGGTTGGATTGCCGGTTATATGATTTTTCCGATACCGGCAAACTCGGCGCTCGACTTTGAGTCCCCGAGATAACCTGTTCCCAGGATGACGCCCGATCGCGCAGCCCGATCAGATCGGTCACGTCGATGCTGTCGAGCAGCGTCCAAGGCTGCGCTTTGA
>JANORY010000803.1:0-1297 GCA_031415535.1 Burkholderiales bacterium
TCGCCGAACGCGCCTTGGCGGCGCAAGCTGGCGCGCCGCAGTGCGCGCCGGAGGTGCTCGATATCCTGGTGCAGTGGGCCGATGGCGACGCCAGGCGGCTGCTCAACGCGCTCGAGATTTTGATCGAGGCGGCGCAGTCAGTAGGACATTCGGTGATAGATCGAAGCCTGCTCGATGACTCACTGGCGCAGAACCTGCGTCGATTCGACAAAGGGGGCGATCAGTTTTACGATCAAATTTCGGCGCTGCATAAATCGGTTCGTGGCTCGGACCCGGATGCAGCGCTGTATTGGTTTTGCCGAATGCTTGATGCCGGTGCTGACGCGCGCTACCTGGCGCGGCGGCTGATCCGGATGGCCAGCGAGGATATTGGTCTGGCCGATCCGCGAGCGTTACGTCTGACCCTCGATGCGGCCGAAGTTTATGAACGCTTGGGTTCACCGGAGGGTGAGCTGACCTTGGCGCAAGCGGTAATTTATCTGGCCTGTGCGGCCAAGTCGAATGCCAGCTATGTTGCCTATCAGACGGCCCGCGAGTTCGTTTCGCAACAGGGCAGCTCGCCAGTGCCGGCGCACCTGCGTAATGCGCCAACCAAACTGATGAAGGCTCTGGGTGCCGGACGCGCTTACCGATACGCACACGACGAGCCGGAAGCGTTTGCGGCGGGTGAGCGTTATTTTCCGGACGGCTTGACGGCTAACTTTTACCAACCCAGCGATCGCGGTCTGGAAGTTCGGATCAAGGAGAAGCTGCAGCATTTGAAAGAGCTGAACCAGCAGGCGCGTAACCGTCGGCCGCCCTGAGCGCTGCCTGGTCACACTGGCCTGTTAAAATTTGCACCCAGGCCTGATGGGCTATTTTTGCGCGTTCCGATTCGCCCCGATACTGGCCGCGACTTTTGAAGCTGTTACATGATCGACATCAATTTATTGCGCAAGGACATCGACCAGGTCGCCAGACGCTTGGCCAATCGGAAGTTTGTACTCGACACGGCGCACTTCCAATCGCTCGAAGCGCGGCGCAAGGCCGTGCAAACGCGCACCGAGGACATGCAAGCGCGACGCAATCAACTTTCAAAACAGATTGGTCAGGCCAAGGCGCAAGGCCAGGACGCTGCGCCCTTGCTGGAACAGGCGAATCAAGCGAGTAGCGGTTTAGCCCAGGCCAGCGCTGAGAACGAAGACCTTCAAACGCAACTGAACGCGTGGCTTGAAACGTTGCCGAACTTGCCGCATGAATCGGTGCCCGTCGGCAGCGACGAACACGGCAACGTTGAAGTTCGGCGCTGGAGTCCGCA
>JANORY010000804.1:0-6671 GCA_031415535.1 Burkholderiales bacterium
CAGCGCCTGCCTGGTACTGCTCATTGCCTCGTTGGTTTTGTTGGCCTGGGTCGCCCTGGCCGGATTCAGCGTCGATGGGCAGCGCTGGAAGGGCCGCCTCGAGCAAGTTCTGGCTGATCAAACCGGGCGGCGGATCAGCATTGAGGGTCCGGTTCGCCTGTCTGTCTCGGCGCGGCCACGGCTGGAAATCGGCGCGTTGCGAATCGCTAATCCAGATCACTTTGAGCCACCCGAGTTCGCGCGACTCGGCCACGCCGAACTCGCTCTGGACGTCTGGCCGCTGCTATTTGAGCGGCGCCTGCACGTGCTGTCGTTGGGCGGTCGGGATCTTCAAGTGAATTTGCGCCGCCGCGTTGATGGCCGCAATAACTGGACCCTGGTGCCGCGTCGAGCCAGCCCGAGTGCGACATCAAGTGCGACTTCAAATGACGGCGAAGCAGGCTCAGCGATCCACCTGGACGTTGATTTGATCCGCTTTGAGCAAGTGGCCGTCAGCTACCAGGATGGTAACTCGGCCGCGCATTTCTTCGACCTCGACTCGCTGGAGGGCAGCGCGCGTTATCAGCAGCCGCTCGATCTGCTGCTGAAGGGTCGCGTCGAGAAAAGTTTCCCATATGAACTGACGCTCAAGGGCGGGCATTTGGCTGACTTGCAACGCGAGCGCGCCGATTTTCCGATTGATGCCACGCTGGTATTTGTCGGCTCAACTTTATCGGTGAACGGCAAAATCTGGCGCGAGGGTAACGGCACTTCCGGCCAGATGAACTTCGGACTTGGCTCACCCGATCTGCAACAACTGGAACGCCTGTTGCAGATCGAATTACCCAAGGTCGGGGCCAGCGCACTGGCGGGCAACTTGAGCTTCCAGCCAGGACTGATCGAACTCGGCTCGTTAGTGGGGACAATTGGCCAAACCAGCGTTAATGGTCGGCTCCAGGTGCAACTGGCCGCTGCCGTCGGCGATCGGCCCCGACTTAAAGGCAGCTTGGCGCTGCCAACGCTGGATATGCGACCCTTTCTAAAAGAGCCCGGACAGACAGCGGTCGCATCAACCCAAACCCTTTCAGAGTGGTACGCCGAAATTTCGCAAGCGGCTTTTTCCTTGCAGCAACTGTATGGCTTCGACGCCGATCTTGACCTGTCAGTAGCCCGCTGGCTGAGCCTGCCCGGCGATGTTCGCGACGTAAGCTTAAAACTCCAATTGACCAACGGTCGCTTGCAGGCACCGGTATCGGCACTGGTCGAAGGCGTGCAACTCAATGGTCAGGTGTCCGCCGACGCGAACTCGGTACCACCGAGCTTCGATCTGGCGCTGGAGACCCGCGACTCAGCATTGGGCGGATTAGGTCGACTGTTGTTCGGATTGGACACGGTAAAGGGGACGCTCGGCAGCTTTCACCTGCGCGTCACTGCCAGCGGCAAACAAGTCAGTGACCTGATCAACAGCATGGATGTGCAGCTTGCCATCGCGCGTGCCGATTTGACCTACGGCAACCCGACCATCCAGACGGGCGAACGCACATCGACCAAACCAGTCGGCTTTCGGCTCGAGTGGCTGACGCTGGCAATCCCCACCGCCGGTGCGCTGAGTGCCAACACCACGGGTACTTTGTTAGGTCAGCCGATTGAAGCCAATTTCAGTGCCGGCAGTCTGCCGAACATGATGCGCGGTAACGCTCCAGTGGCACTGTCGGCGACTTCACGTTCCGTACGTGCGTCCCTGTCCGGCGTCATCGACGAACGCGGCGAGGCCTCGGGAATTCGGCTGAGTCTTGACGCGAGCAAAGCCAGCGACGCGGCGCGCTGGCTTAATGTACAGCCGCGCTCGGACGTCGCCTTGCATGTGTCCGGACAGGCGCACTGGAGTCCGACCCAATGGATCGTGCGTGACGGACTGTTTCGAATCGGCAAAACTGAAGTGCGCACCACAGCGTCGCATGCCGGTTCGTTGCGTGCCAAAATCGAGATCGACAGGCTGGACCCCAATGATATTGAATCCCTGTTGCCGCAGCAGCCGGTAAAATCCGATTCGCTGGCCGTCTCTGCAAAGGCCGTCGACCCAACGCGATTCATGCTCGATATTCCGGTGTTGCCGAGCGGCATCGACATCAGCGATACCGACTTGCAGGTATCAATCAACACGATTGCTAACAGTCCTTTGCAACTCGCCGCACTACAGTTCCAGGCACAAGTGCGCAACGGGCAAATGCGGGCGTCGCCGTTTTCGATATCGGTGCTCGGCACCCCATTCGCCGGTGCAGTAGCGCTGGATTTGCGCAGCTCATCCCCGGCCGGCGAAGTCTGGATCAACGCCAATGAGGTTGACGCCGGTCGTATGTTGAACTCGTTAAAGCTGGTCGATGGCCTGGCCGCGCAGATTGGCGCACTGCGGGTGCATGCGGTATTAAAAGGTAGCCGACTTGGCGATCTGCTGGCCAACTCGGAAATCACCGGCGAAATCGAACGTGGTACGGTGACGCTGCGCGATGCCAACACCAACGCACAGACGCAGATTCGTATCGAGAGCGGCGAATTAAACTCACAACGTGATGCTCCCTTGCGGCTCAAATTGAACGGCGCACTCGGTGATTATCCGATTGCCTTGCAGCTCAAAACTGGCCGGCTCAGCGAATTGCTGGCGACCCAGCAGCGGCTTCCCTTTGTCATCGATGCGCAGTCGTTGGAGAACAAGATGACTGTCACCGGCAGTCTGTCGCGCAACCTGTCCGAGCGTGATGTCAATCTCGCGTTGCAGCTCGACGGTCGCAATCTGCAATCCTTAAGCGGATTGGCGCGCACCGCGCTGCCCAGTTGGGGACCGTACTCGCTAACCGGGCAACTGACGGTATCGCGCAAGGGTTACGAGGTCAATGGCCTGAACTTGAGCATCGCGTCGAGCCGTTTGAGCGGTCGCGGCAGTCTCGACACGCAACACAAACCACCGCGAATCGACATCGATCTGGCCGCCAGCAATATCCAAATCGACGACTTCCCGATTGATCTGTGGACCGCCACAGATAATGCTCGAAAGCCGACGGCAGCCGCCGCCAGCACGGCCACTGACGCTGGCACCACCACCATCACCATCACCGAGTCCAGTTTTGATCCGCAAGCCTTGCGAGCGCGCGCCAGCGCGGCCAGCGATCAGGCACAGCGACTGCTGAGTCCACAAATCCTCAGCCGGCAAAACATTGACCTGCGGGTCAAGGTCGATCAGGTACTGTCGGGTAAGGATCGGCTTGGCAATGGCACACTGCGTGCGCGAATCGAGCGCGGCCGGGCCGATATTGGCCCGGTAGAAGTCAACCTACCCGACGGTGGTTCGGCGCGCTGGTGGCTGGGCTTCCAGCCGACCGAGCAATCGGTGGCCATCGACACCCAGTTGTCGCTCGATCGTTTTGACTACGGCGTTATTGCCCGGCGCGCCAAACCCAATGCCAATATTCAAGGTCGGGTGAGCTTGGAACTGGCGGTCAAGGCGCAGGCACCGGCGCTCTCGCAAGCGATGCAGTTCGGCAACGGCACGCTGGATTTTGTCGTCTGGCCAGAACGTTTGCAGTCCGGCGTATTTGATCTATGGGCCGCTAATCTGCTGTTCGCGTTAGCCGAGAAAGCCGACCCTTCACAGTCCTCGAAGATCAACTGTGGCATTGGCCGATTTACGCTGACCGATGGCGTCATGCGCGAGCGGCAATTATTGCTCGACACCACGCGGGTGCGCATCGCCGGTTCTGGTCAGGCTGACTTTCGAGACGAGCAACTGAGCCTGTACTTTCGACCGCAACCGAAACTCGCGCAATTCTTCAGTCTCGCCACGCCGATTGCGGTCGGCGGCAGCTTCACCAATCCGCAAGTCGGTGCGGCACCCGGTGCCATATTGGAAACCATTGCGCGACTCGGTACCTCGCTCATCTGGGTTCCGATCCAAAAACTGTTCGGCAATGAGGTGCCGTCCGATGGTGCCGATGTCTGCGGTGTTGCTGCAAACTGACTGCCTGAATCCTTAGCGGCAATTTTGGCGGCCACTCCTCGCGTGCTTGACGCCTTTGGTCTAAGCTGCGGCGCTGGCAGACCACAAAGCACTGTTCGTAGTAGCAGTGCTGGAATAAGCTAAATAATGTCTGAAGTTCTAACCCACATACCGACGTTCATGAATTTAAAGGCGGCGCTACCGCGCAAGCCGAAAATTCAACGCAGCGGTGTAACTGCCGAGAAGGCAAGCAACTGGGAAGTCGGACCGGCGATTGAAGTCATCGAGGCCATCAAGCAGCCGGAACTGTATGAGCGCTTGCGCCTTGATGAGTTGTGGTACGACAGTTGGCGCGCGTTAGGCGCCCATGATGACGGCCAGGCGACGTTTGAATTGTTGTTGTCGGCGCACAACGACTCGGCTCGCCGCGTCCACACCGCGCAACATCTGCTCGATTGTTTCTCGACGTTGAAACGTTGGCACAAGGAAACACAATTTTTTCATCAAGTGGCGATGGCGATCTGGTTTCACGACGCATTGTTCGATCCGCAACGACACGACAACGAGGCCAGAAGCGCCCGCCTGGCTAACGACCGGCTCAGCGCAGCCGCAGTTGCGCCAGAGGTCGTGCAGCGGATTCGCGAACTGATCATTTCAACCCGTCCGGGCGAACAATTGCACAACCGTGAGGCGCGCCTGTTGCATGATATTGATCGCGCCGTGTTCGGTTCTTCGACCGAACACTACAACCG
Source organism: Burkholderiales bacterium (assembly GCA_031415535.1). GTDB lineage: Bacteria > Pseudomonadota > Gammaproteobacteria > Burkholderiales > Burkholderiaceae_E > JANLTP01. Next base: position 4,723 of record JANORY010000804.1, read on the forward strand.
ATACGAGCGCAATCTGCGCTATGAAAATATGCATATCGGCGACTTCATTTATCGCCGCAAGCGAATCGAACAATTGCAATTACTGCTGAGCAAATCGCAGCTCTATCTGACCGACTCGGCGCAGGCCGAACTGCAGGTGCCGGCGGTGGCCAATTTGAAACGCTGGCTCGATGCTTGGCAAGCCAGAGAACTGGCGGTCGCCCCCGAAGTCCAGGTTGAGGCAGTCCCCGGCCACGTCGTGTAACAGCACGCAAGCCGCCCAAGTCCGCTATGTTTTGCGGCGGATTTCCACGGCCACGTCCTTTGTCCCAATAACAACAAGGTGCAACAAGGTTTGCCAAAACCCCTCCAAACCTTTTAACCTCCTACCTCAACTCGCTTTGGTAACACCCTGTAATGAATCACGATATCCCTGCATTCCTGAAATTGAACATCGACGGTTACCAATCGATCACGCCCGGCGCATCAAAACGTCCGGCAGCACCGAAGGCCCGAATACTTGAATCGAAAGGAGTCCGCAATCCGACCCACGAGCTATCCGATCATGATCTGGCCAATTCCTTGTCAGCATTTGCGCTCGCCAGTGCCAGTTCCAGCCCGGCCGACGACCAGGCGCTGATCTCGGTCCTGCAAACCCAATGGAGCGGCATTCAAGGGACCTCAGATTGTGTCTCGTTGGGCGCACAACTGATCGCCGCCTATCGCGACCCGGCCCGTTCGTATCACACGCTGTCGCATCTGCTCGAGTGTCTGCGCCTTTGGCGCGAATGGCGTAATGCGGCGAGCAAACCTGACGAGATTGCGATTGCCCTGTGGTTTCACGACGCCCTTTATGACACTGCCCGACACGACAGCGAGGCGCGCAGCGCGCGCTGGGCACTCGATGCCTTGACTGCAGGCGGCGTACCGTTTGATACGGTGCGGCGGATTCGCGACCTGGTGATTGCCACCCGTTCAAATGAATCACCGGCCAGCGACGATGCCCGATTGATTATTGACATCGATATGGCCATTCTCGGTGCCAGCCCGGAACGCTACGAGCAATATGAAAGTGATCTGCAGCGCGAGCATAACCAGATGGCCGAGTTCATCTATCGGCGCAAGCGCCTGGAAATCTTGAAATCCATGATCACCCGGCAACGAATTTTTCACAGCTCGATTGCCCGCGAAGCTTTGGAGTCACAAGCCCGCGAGAACCTGGCACGATCGATCGCGCGCCTGCAGGATCGGCCGGCCAGCCACGCACAGGCTTCGCAGTAATTAAGCGTCGCGGTCAATAAGCGTTGTGAGTCCGCAGACTGACTAGCGAAAGAACAGCGTCGCCAGTCCGAGGAAAATGAAGAAGCCCATGCTGTCGGTCGTGAACGTCAACAACACCGACGCGCCCATCGCCGGATCTCGGCCGAGACGCGCCAGCGCCAGCGGCACCGCCATACCGATCAAGGCACCGACCACCAGATTGAGAATCATTGCCAAGCTCATCGTCAGGCCCAACACCACTCCGGTCGACGAGTCGCGATAAAGCCACCAGGCGACCAGGCCGGCAATGCCGCCCCACACCAAACCGTTCAGCCCGGCGATGCCCAGCTCCTTGAACAACAAGCGACGCGCATTGCCCAGGGTGACTTGGCCGAGCGCAATCGAGCGGATGATCAAGGTCATGGTCTGATTGCCGGAATTGCCAGCGATGCCAGCGACAATCGGCATCAGTGTGGCCAAGGCCACGACCTTCTCGATGGTGTTCTCAAAGCCGCCAATCACTCGCGATGCAAAAAACGCCGTGCACAAGTTCAGCGCCAACCAGGGCCAGCGATTGCGCGCCGATGCCCAGACATTCGAGAATAAGTCTTCCTCCTCGCGCAAACCGGCACTGGTCAACAGATCGGACTCACCCTGTTCGCGAATCACGTCGAGCACATCGGCGACTACCAGTCGACCGATCAGCCGAT
>JANORY010000805.1:0-3831 GCA_031415535.1 Burkholderiales bacterium
GCCGCCATGGCGCGGGTCAGATTGATGACCGCGCCTTTGGAGGTCGGATACAGCAGGCCTGGATGGCCGCCCAACATGCCGGCGACCGATGCAATGTTAACGATTGAGCCGGCGCCGAGGAGTCGCATTTTCGGGATGGCATAACGGGCCATTAACATCATTGAGGTGACGTTGATTCTGAGCGCTTCATCCCAAGCATCCAGCTCCAGATCGACCGCAGTACCCGGCGGCCCACCAATGCCTACGTTATTAACCAGAATGTCGATACGTCCCCAAGTCGCAAAGGCGTCTTCGATCGCCGCCGCGCACTCGGTCGGCTGGCTGACATCACACGCCAGAACCTTGGCAGTGCCACCTTCGCGCTCGATCATCAAGCGGGTGTGTTCGGCATTAGCCAGGTTGCGATCGATCAAGCCAACGCGGGCACCATCGCGTGCCAGCAAAATAGCAGCGGCCCGACCGTTACCGATGCCCTCGCCTTGTGTACCGGCACCAGTGACAATCGCGACCCGCCCTTGCAGGGAGCGTTCAGCCGGTTGATCCAAGGGAATCATATTTTAGCGACCGCTGCTTGCAGATTTTCCAGTGCTTGACGCCCGCCTCGAATACGCAACATAACGCCATCGTCGGTGCTGCGTTCGTCGAGTACTTTGAAATTCTCGAAGATATCGCCGCGTCGTCGTTGGGCCGCCCACGGCAGAAACAACTCGGTTTCGATCAGATCTGTTTGAAAAAACGCCAGGATTGCCGCATGCAACGTTGCCACATCGGCCTCACGACGGGCGCTGATGACCAAACAAGCCGGGAACTTTTGACGCAGCGCCGCTTCGCGTTCGGCCTGGGCTGACGCATCGCCGACATTGTCGATCTTGTTGAATACCCGAATGCGCGGCACGGCTTGCGCGCCGATTTCATCAAGCACCTGGTCGGTGACGGCCAGTTGGCGCTCGAAGCCGGCATCGTTGGCATCAATGACATGCAGCAGCAGCGACGCTTCGGCGGCTTCTTCCAAAGTGGACTTGAACGATGCCACCAGATCGTGCGGCAGATTCTTGATAAATCCGACGGTATCGCTAACCAGTACACGCGGAACACCTTGCGGATGAAGGGCACGGACGGTGGTGTCCAGGGTCGCGAACAGCTTGTCGGCCACCAGCGCGTCGCTGCCGGTCAGGGCACGCATCAAGGTGGATTTGCCAGCGTTGGTGTATCCCACAAGGGTAACCCGTGCCAACCCCTGCTCTTGCAAGCGCCGCGCACGCTGAGTTTTTCGCTCAACGTCCATGGCAGTGATTTCCACCTGCAACTCGGCAATTCGATTACGAATTTTCTGTCGATCGAGTTCACTGTGCGCCTCACCCGCACCTCGGCCACCGGTTCCGCTGCGTTGCCGGCCTTTCGGGCCAGCCAGTTTCGCCGCCTCACGCAATCTGGGTGCCATGTAGCCGAGTCGGGCGATTTCGACTTGCGCCCGCGCCGCCCGGGAACTGGCATGGCGCTGAAAGATCTCAAGAATCACCATGGTCCGATCCATGACTTCGCAACCGGCCGCAATTTCAAGATTGCGGGCCTGCGAGGGCGAAATTTCATGATCAACCAGGATGACATCGACGAATCGGGTATCTGGATCGGCGGCGGATTTCGCCGCCTCTTTGGCGCGCGCCGCCCCGCCCTTGGCCGCCTCGGTGCCTGAGTCCTGCTCAGCGCCCGAGCCTAGTTCAACGCCTGAGCCGACTTCCGGCCCATATTCGACGTAACGACGCAGCTCGGCGCGTTTGCCGGTGCCCAGATAAGCCTGTGGGTCGAAGCTGGCGCGCTTCTGGGTCAACATGCCGACCACCTCAAAGCCCAAAGTCTTCGCGAGTTCGCGCAATTCGTTAACTGACTCCGAGTGCTCAATATCACTCACCGAAGGCAACTGAACCGCTGTGACCACCGCTCGTAGCGGACGCTCGGTAATGCTTATGCTCATTGCGCGATCAATTCAAAAAACCTCCGGGTAGCCAACTCGTGCTCAACGCATTATGTGGCGGGACCGTACCAACAGCGGTTTTTTGTTGTTGCGCCGTACAGCAAAACCGGTTAAAGCGTGTGCGTCGGGCGGGCCGCCTTCAGCGCACCGCCGAGCAGGTTTTCGATCCTCGCCCGGGCTTGTTCCCCCGCTTCGTTGGCCGAAAATTGCACGCCAATGCCCTGCCCGCGTCCGGCTGACGCGGCCGGCGTGATCCAGATTACTTTGCCGGGAATCGGCAAGCGGTTCGGGTCATCGAGCAATGAAACCAGCGCGTAGATCTCGTCACCAAGTTTGGCCGGGCGAGTGGTCGGTATGAACAGGCCACCGCCCTTCACAAACGGCATGTACGATGCGTACAGCGCCGCTTTTTCCTTGATGGCAAGCGACAGGACGCTCGGCCGTGCGCCGCCGTAAGCGTCGGCTGCCGGTGGCTTGGCAATGGGATCGACTTGCATGTAGAGCGGCTCCGCAGGCGTCAGGTTTTGAACGCTCCCAAATAGTCGAACAGAACGGATTCGCAGTACAAGCGTGGGTTGAGCGGACGGGACAACCATGCCGACTGGCGGTCCAAGCGGGCCGAAACCGCCGACAACCGCTCAAAATCGGTGTTCTGCGCCAGTTTCGCTAATCGAGCTGATTGATCAACGAAGGTTTGCGGTGCACTGCCGGCGAGCACGCGGGCAATATCCACGGTCCAGCGTCGCAGCAAGGCCAGCCACAGGCGGGCATCAATACTCGTCAGACGATCAGCGCTGCTCAGCAAGTCGGCTTCGGGAAGTGCTGCGATCAGTGCGAGCGCGGCATCATATCCAGCCTTGCGCGTCGGATCGAGTAAGGCCAATGCGCCACGCGGCGAACCGGCCGCCACGTTCAAGGCGGTTGCGATCTGCGGTGCCGGAATCGTTGTTTGCTCAGACAACCAGTGCAGTACGCGCGACCGATCCGGCGCATGCACCGAATAGCGAAGGCAGCGGGAGCGCAAGGTGGCCGGTAGCCGTTGGAAACTCGAGCTAACCAGCAAAAAATGAAGATCCTTGGTGGGCTCCTCAAGCGTTTTGAGCAGCGCGTTCGCTGCAATCGCATTCAGTGCGTCGGCTGGATCCAGCAGCACAATACGTTTGCCAGCGCGATGCGCGCCGGTGGCCACAAAGTCCGCAAGCTCCCGAATTTGGCCAATTTTGATCTCGAAGGCCGATTCTCCTTTGGCCTTGCCGTCATCAAGAATGGGTGTCAGTCGACGGAAATCCGGATGGTTGTTCTGCGAGAACCAATAACAGGCAGGACAGTCGGCACAAGCCGGACGCACACCACCGGCACGTTCGCACAACATAGCGGCGGCGAGTTCGGTGGCGAGTTCGGATTTGCCGATTCCCGGCGGGCCGGTAAGCAATAACGCCTGAGGTTGACGCAGCATGAACTTGCGCAACGACTCAATCTCACCCGCTATCCATGGAAAAGTTTTATTTATCAATTATTTAAGAACACTATCTCGATAATGATTTGGAAGTAAATTGTTTAATGTAAGATCTTAAGAATAGCTAAAAATCATATATTTATCGCTACATTATCAAGTATTACTTGAATATCCTCTACCTTCAGAGATGCGTCAATCAACAAAAAGCGTGCGCGTTGCTCGGACATTCGTCGCAAATAGGCTTGGCGAACCCGCTCGAAAAATTGCACATCCTCCGCTTCAAACCGGTCCGCTTGCCGGGCGTTTGCGCGCCGCTCTGCCGCCTCTTCAGCGGCCAAGTCGAACAGGATCGTCAAATCGGGTTGCAAGCCTTTCTGCACCACCTGTTCCAGCGCCTCGATCA
>JANORY010000806.1:0-1470 GCA_031415535.1 Burkholderiales bacterium
TAACTTCGCAACAAAAGTAGAAAGAATGACCAGACTCGTTACGCTCCTCGTTTTGCTTGCTGTTGGCCAAATGCCACTCTTTTCGCAGGTCAAATATTCCAATGAATTTCTCGCCATCGGGGTCGGTGCGCAGGCCCAGGCGATGGGCAATGCGCAAGTTTCGCAGGTGGCCGATATTTCGGCTGGCTACTGGAATCCTGCCGGTTTGAGCCAGATTGAAGCTCCTTTTCAGATTGCGGCCATGCACGCCGAGTGGTTTGCGGGCATCGCCCAATACGACTGGCTGGCCTTCGGCAAGCAGTTGAACAAGGCCAAAAAGTCGTTTTTGAGCTTCTCGCTCATCCGGCTGGGCATCGACCAGATTCCGTACACGCTCAACCTCATCGGCCCCGACGGAACGGTCAATTATGACAACGTGACTGAATTTTCGGCTGCCGATTACGGTGCGTTTTTCAGCTACGGAAGGCAGGCTTTTCATCCGAAACTGTTGGTTGGCGGCTCGGTGAAAGTTGTTCGGCGGGTCGTCGGGCAAATCGGTGGAGCCTGGGGTTTTGGGGCCGACCTCGGCGCACAATGGCGCAGCGGTCGATGGATGTTCGGCCTCCAGGGCCGCGATTTGACGACGACATTCAATGCCTGGTCGTTCAATCTGACCGATGCCGAAAAACAGGTTTTTGAAAAAACGGGCAACGAAATTCCTTCCTCGAACCTCGAAATCACGCGGCCCAAATTCATTTTCGGAGGGGCGTATCGGGTTCCTTTTTCCAAAAAATTCAGCTTTTTGACGGCCATCGACCTCGATTTGACCACCGACGGTCAACGGAATGTGCTCGTCAGTTCGAAGGCATTCAACCTTGACCCGCACCTCGGTTTTGAACTGGATTACAACCGGTTCATCCAGCTCCGCGCGGGCATCAACAATGTGCAACAGGTAAAAGACGACCTCGCCGCCGACAAAAAAACATGGTCGATGCAGCCCAATTTTGGCATCGGCCTGCGGCTCGGTCGGGTGAAAATCAGCTATGCGCTCACGAATATCGGCAACGTGTCGCAGGTGCTTTATTCGAATGTTTTTTCGGCGAGCATTGATTTGAAGGAGCGGAAAAAGTGAATCCGCTTTGGCAGCGCGTTCATTCGTTTAAAGGCAATGGGCGATGGCTTCGTTGGCCGGTTTGAACGAGTCAAACAGACCCTGTTTCGCTTGATTCAAAGTCTGTTTTGAAAGGGATGAATCCTGCATCGTTTCAGTGGGATGGTTGAATGAAATGGGGCAGGGTTCATTCATTTCTTCCGAACCCTTTATTCGCCCTGTTTTTCATTAATTTCAGACAGTTTGGCCGCTTTTCATTTGGTGGTTTCGTTGGGTCGTCCAACTTTGCAAGTGAAAACAATCAATCACCGACCGATGAAATTTTCTGCCTTTCTGCCTTTCTGCCTTTCTGCCTTTCTGCCTTTCTGCCTTTCTGCCTT
>JANORY010000807.1:0-4032 GCA_031415535.1 Burkholderiales bacterium
GGCGCGCCGGGCGCCTGCGAGCCGGTGGTGGCGTTGGGCGTCTCCTGGCCGTAGACGATCTTGCCGCGCTTGGTGTCCACGGGGACGTCGATGATGAACTGGAGAAGACCGGCAGATTGCGAACCAGCCCGCCATCCACCAGCATCTTGCCGTTGATCTCGGCTGGTGCAATGGCACCTGGTACCGACATGCTGGCGCGCATGGCGGCCGAGAGCTCACCGCGATCCAGCACCACCATCGAGCCGGTTTCAATATCGGTGGCAATCGCCCGATAAGGAATCGGCAGTTCGTCAAAGTTGCGAACGCCGCGTTTTCGGGAGGACAAGTCGCGTAGTACAGCTTCCAGTGCTACGCCCGACACAGCGCCCTTGGGCAGCACCAGACCGTCACTCGCAACCCCGAACTCGGGGCCAATGAAGTTGTATTGATCGTCCTGCTTGCGCCGCAAAAGCTGGTCGAGGCGCGGCGGTTGCTCGCGAAACAGACCCGCTGAATTGATCGTCAAAATGGCTTGTTCCATATCGGCGACCGGCATACCACTGGCGTAGGCGGCACCAACGATCGAACCCATGCTGGTACCGGCAATGCAGTCGATCGGCACGCGCAATTCTTCGAGTACCTTAAGCACACCGACGTGCGCCGCACCGCGTGCGCCGCCGCCCGAGAGCACCAGGCCGATGCGCGGACGCTGAGAGGTCTGGGCCGCCAACTCGGGTGCAACCAGGATACCCAGCGCCAGACCTATGAGCGACCAGCACCGCAACACCGTTGGCATATACATTCTTTAACGTCCTGCCGCGAAGCGCGCCAGGACTGCCAGCACCTGCGCGGTTGCGGCGTCGGGTGCGCTCGCGCGATGTGCAACGCCCAACGGCCGCCAGAGTTTGGGCTTGAGGCTTCGCATGGCAATTCTGGGGTCCGGCAGCGCTGCGCTCGACTCATGAGGCAATAACGCCGCACCATAACCGGCTGCGATCAAACTCTTGATCGCATCATTAAAGTTCAGTTCAATTCGCGCCTTTGGACGCAACCCGGCGCGCGCAAACCACTCGGCCGTCTGACGTGAAAGCCGTGTCGTCGCGTCGTTGACGATGAGCGGTCTGGACGCAAGCCATTGCGGCGACAGATGCTGCGGAGGGTGCCAGGTCGCCGGCACAAACGCCAAAATAGGGTCACGCCGCCACGGAATGATTCGGACACCGGCCGGCCGAGCTTGAGGCAGCGCGACCAGGCCGATGTCGAGCGTGCCGAGGCCAAGTCGCGCCAAGGTGTCAGCCGAAGTCAATACTTGAATGCTAACGTCGATCGCTGGCCAGTCGGCCGCTAGTATCTTGAGTGCCTGCGGCAGCAGATGGGCAATCGCACCCGTCGATGCACCCAGTCGTACCCGCCCTTCACGACCTTCAACCTGGCGGCTCACCGAGTCGAGCGTTTCGTCGGCCTCGGCGAGAAGCCGACGCGACCGTTCGATCAGGTGCGCGCCGACACCCGAAGGCACAACCTGGGCGCGTTTTCGGATGAGCAGCGGCGCGCCGATACGACCTTCCAGTTCGGCAATATGCAAACTCGCCGTGGGTGCGGATAGATGCAGCGCGCGCGCGGCAGCGGCAAACGAACCGAGATCAGCAATCGTTACCAGGGTACGCAGTCGATCGAGACTCAGTTCACGCATCGACGTTCAGAAATTCTGAATTAATAGTTTATTAAATATCACTTTCCGAATGTTATCCCAAGCTTGAGAATGCCGCTTCAGGAGACCTCTTATGAAACCAATTGTTTTTATCGACGGTGACCAGGGCACAACCGGGTTGCAGATAGTTTCGCGGCTCGGATCACGCGCCGACATCGACCTGTTGGTACTGCCTGCAGGTTTGCGCAAAGATGCTGGCGCACGCGCAGAGGCGATCAACCGGGCCGACATCGCGATTTTGTGTCTGCCCGATAGCGCTGCTCGTGCAGCCGTGGCGTCGGTCGACAATCCGAGCGTTCGCATCATCGACGCGAGTTCAGCGCACCGTACTACCGATGGCTGGACCTACGGATTCCCAGAAATGGCCGCCGGCCAGGCCGATCGCATCGGCAATGCTCGGCGCGTGTCAAACCCGGGCTGCTACCCGACCGGTGCTATTGCATTGCTGCGCCCGCTGGTCGAGGCGAAGCTGCTGCCTGCGGACTATCCATTGGTCATCAACGCGGTATCCGGCTACTCGGGCGGCGGCCGGTCCCGAGTGGACGCCTTTGAGCGCGCTGGACAAGCAGACTCTGGCGCGCACTGCCTGGCGTTTCAGGTCTACGGACTCGGTTTGGATCACAAACACACGCCGGAGATCCAGTCCCACGCCGGCCTGGCCCTGCGTCCTGTGTTTATTCCGGCCTATGGCAACTTTCGTCAGGGCATCGTGTTGACGATTGCTCTGCACTTGCGACTGCTGGCAAACAGTAACACCGCGCAAGATATACAGTCCTGTTTAGCGGTTCGTTATGAAGATCAACTGCCTATTCGGGTGCATCCAATGGCGCAAGCGCAGAGCCTCGAATATCTCGATCCCCAGGCTCTGAACGGCGGCGACCAAATGCAGCTTGCTGTGTTTGCGAACGCAGCACATGGACAGGTAATACTCTCAGCCGTTTTCGACAATCTGGGCAAAGGTGCATCCGGCGCAGCGGTTCAGAATCTTGATCTGATGTTGGGAATCGGTTGATCCGCACTTTCGCGCCTCCGGTCCCGGTCGAATCGACCTTGCAACCCGTCCGCAAAAAAATTCAAGCTGCATTGATTCAAGCGCCGTCTATGGCACAGCTCCATCGCGCGGCGATGATATTCGAGGTGATTCTCGAGAAATTGATCAATATTGCGATGGACACGGAAAGCGCCGCGATCAACTAATTCGAAAGCCTCGAACGCTGGCCTCGCTACGGCAAAGAAGGTTTGAGAGCGGCGGGTTTTCTGGAATGAGCCGGAACGCGAAATGCAATAATTATGGTTCGGCAGTTGAATGTTCAATTCGCCACCCAAGAGGAGAGCACTCATGCATCAATCTACCCAAGTCATTGTGTTCAGTTTGAAATCAGTTGCCCTGGCCGCCCTGCTCGCGTCCTGCGCAAGCTTGTCGCCCGCCGGGCCGATGAGCTTCTTCGTCACCAGCGTGGGGGCCGGCAATGGCGCCAACCTCGGCGGTCTGGCCGGAGCCGATGCACATTGCCAAAAGCTGGCTGCCGCATCGGGCAGCGGTAACCGCCCGTGGCGCGCCTATTTGAGCAACACCGCCATTGCCGCAGTCGCACCGGCGCCCGCCGTGGCTGCGGTTCATGCGCGCGATCGAATCGGCAAGGGCCCTTGGTTCAACGCCAAAGGGGTACTGGTAGCGAGCAATGTCAGCCACTTGCACAACGGCAATAACCTGACCAAGGCCACAGCGCTCGATGAAAAAGGTGCGACCGTAAAAGGTCGCGGTGACACACCGAATCAACATGACATCCTGACCGGCTCACGGCCGGACGGCACCGCGTTTGGCGGGCCAGGCGCTTTTACTTGCGGCAACTGGACTCAAAGCGCTGAAGGCTCAGCGATGGTCGGCCATCATGACCGCATCGGCCCGGTGACCGACCCGTGGGCCTTGTCCTGGAATTCGTCGCACGCTTCGGTGGGTTGCAGTCAGGAAGCCCTGGTTCGCACCGGCGGTGCTGGGCAGTTCTATTGTTTTGCGGCTGACTAATTAGGTCCGTTGCAAAAACTGTGGAACAAAGTGGCACACGCGTTTACGAAGCAACCGAAGTCACTGAGCTTATTTCTGAGAATCGGATCAGCCGTCGGCGTGCGTTTGAGCCGACGGCCAAACCCTGGGCGTTGAACTCTGGCCCGGCAGGTTGGCGGGTCGACGCCGTGGCACGAACTCAGGTCTTGCTCTTGCCCTTTACCTTGGCGGTCTTGGACGTTTTGATTTTGTTCTTGTCACTTCGTTTTCCGCTCACATCACGCGACCATAAAGAGCGCGCATCCTTTCCCGGCGGCTGCATGAATTCGTCGCCCCA
>JANORY010000808.1:0-2993 GCA_031415535.1 Burkholderiales bacterium
TAATGACCTGCGCGACTGGCTGCAACATCATTTCCCGGCACCGGCTCGAAGCGCTCAACATGACGCTCGCCCGCGATCAAGCGATCCAGGCCAACGCGCTTGATGTCAACCGACATCTGTTCGAGGAAGTCCTCAATCTGATTTGTCGGAACCATGCGGTAGATTTCCATCCAGGTCAGCTCGTTATGCTTCGGCTCCGACCGCAGCAACAGTTCACCACGAATGCCGGTGCGCAGCGCAAGCTCAGCCATGAGCCCGTGAATCAGTCCCTCAACTGCTCGGCGGTCGAGCGCCGCAGTGCGAAAATAAATGAAGAGATTCAACTCGTTAATTTACAACGCTTGAGCAGGCGTTTTTGCAGATGATGCTTCGGTCGGCAAGGGATAAGGCAAGGACTCGATCCGAATCGGTGCGCCACCAACGGTTAATTGAGTACTGCTGGCGTGGGTCAGTTGCAGCTCCATGAGCATCACGAAGAGGCCCGGAGCGCCGGGTTTGGCGGCAGCCATGACTACCTTGCCGACCGGATTGTACTGGCCCGTGTCTGACGTGTCTGCCGTGCCCGCCGGGACCGTCGCATTTGTCGTATTCGCCGAGCGCGTTTGCGGCGCCAGAATGTCATCACCTGGCAGCGGCAACCGGCTGGTCGAACCCTTGAGCATACGCCGCTTGAGTTTGCCGAGATACTGACTGCGGGCAACAATCTCCTGCCCCGGATAACAGCCTTTTTTGAAATTCACCGCGTCGATGAGATCGAAATTCAGCATTTGCGGCACGAATAACTCCGAGCTACCCTTGACGATGCGGGGCAAGCCCGCCTCGATTTCGGCGGCGCGCCATGAATCGGTATTGGCCCAAGTGCAGACTAGTCCATCCTGCCGTTCCAGTCCGTCCAGCAGTTGCTTGACTTGCGGGAGATCGGCAGTCGGAATCCACAACATGATTCTCGGTTCGGGCAACTGCTCAGCGCCGACATAGTGCGGCAGCGCCAATGCGGTCCATCGTTCATTACGCGCAAGCTTCCAATACGCCGGCAGGTTTAAACCGAGACGCGCCATCGCAGTGCTGATCGCGCTACCGTACAGACCCAGGCCCAGCCAATCGTTCGAAGCATCACGAACCTTCAGCTTGGCGCGAAACACATATTGGGCCAATCGTTTGGCGATCGGCTCTGCCAGGTCACGTGCCACGGCCAGGTGAATGCCGTCAGGCGTCGGCCATTCAACAAACGATGCGAGCAAGCGGCCCTTGGGTGTGCAGTAGCCGTCGAGCTGAACGCCGTCGTCGGCCAGTTTCAAAACGTCGTTGGTTGATTGCGCATTCAGGAACGGCCGCGCCTCAGGTCCCAACACCGTTATGACTCCGAATTCGGCCAAAACACAGGCCGTTAGAGGCGTCTCGGTGATGCTTGCGACCGCACTGGTTGGGGCGTTGGCCGACGCGTTGGCCGACGCGTTCTCCGACGCGTTGGCCGAGGCTTCGTTCGGCATTGTGGGCGGCGAAACAGTTGGACCGTAAGCGTCTATGCCCGCGACAAAGCCAATAAGATCAGAGATATGCTGTTGTGAACCGGGAGCCATGATTGTGCTTAAGTGGGAGAATGATGGCCTGATCTTATTATAAAAACTCAGGCTAGGCTTTTGTTATGAAGCGCGCATTGATTTGGCTAACCGCCTTCGCATTGGCGGCGATCCTGGTGGCAGGTGCCGTTTCGGCCTGGTTGTGGCAACAATACGAAAAGTCGCCGCTGCAGTTCAAGGAGTCGCCGATCAGAATTGAAGTTGGCAAGGGTGCCAATCCGCGCAGCATTGCCGGCGAATTAAATCGCAAAGGGGTCATGGTCGCGCCCATTCTAGTGACCATTGCGAGTCGTTGGCGTGGTGACGCTGACCGGCTGAAAATGGGTATGTATCAGTTGGAAAGTCCACTGACCTTACGCGCCTTGCTGGATAAACTGGCGAAGGGTGAGGTGATGTTAAAGGAGGTGCGATTTATTGAGGGTTGGACATTTAAGCAGATGCGCGCGGCGGTAGCCCAGAACTCGGATTTGCTGCAAGACACCCGCAGCCTGACTGATACGCAAATTCTGGCAAAGATTGGTGCCGCTGAAACTCTGCCGGAAGGGCTGTTTTTCCCGAGCACTTATTCATTCTCGCCTGGCAGCTCGGACTTGGATGTTTATCGCCAGGCCTATCGGCAACTGAAAAAAGTGTTAGAGGACGCCTGGGCCGCGCGCGCCGCCGACCTACCGCTTTTAACACCGTACCAAGCGCTGATTCTGGCCTCGGTGGTGGAGAAGGAAACCGGCCGGGACTCGGATCGCGACAAGGTTGCGGGTGTGTTCGTCAATCGCCTGCGCAAAGGCATGATGCTGCAAAGTGATCCGACCACGATCTACGGGCTTGGCAGCACCTTTGACGGCAATTTGCGGCGCAAGGATTTGCTGCGCGATACGCCCTATAACACCTACACGCGAGGCGGTCTGCCGCCAACCCCGATTGCCTTGCCCGGCAAGGCGTCATTGCTGGCGGTTACTCGACCGGCGAGTACGCCAGCGCTTTATTTCGTCGCCCGTGGCGACGGAAGCAGTGAGTTCTCGAACGACCTGGCGAGCCATAACCGCGCGGTTGCCAAATTCCAACTCGGTCGCAAGTAAGGGGCCATCAGTGCGCGGTAAATTTATTAGCTTTGAGGGCATTGATGGTGCCGGAAAATCAACTCATATCAAGCGTTTCGCCGAGAGACTGAGGGCGCGCGGCCTGAATCCGGTGCTGACGCGCGAGCCCGGTGGCACCTCCTTGGCGGAGCGATTGCGCGAAATGATGTTAAGCACCAGCATGCAGCCGCAAACCGAGGTTTTGCTGGCCTTTGCGGCGCGCAGCGAACACCTTGAGGAAGTGATCAAGCCGGCCTTGCAAAAGGGCGATTGGGTTATTTGCGATCGCTTCACAGATTCAACGTTCGCCTATCAGGGTGGCGGTCGGGGCATTGAT
>JANORY010000809.1:0-2603 GCA_031415535.1 Burkholderiales bacterium
CGAGGCTATCCAGGCGGAAGAAGACGTGTCGTCCGAGCATCAACACTACATCAAACTGAATCTCGAACTGGCGAAAGTCTGGCCCAGCATCACCCGGACCATACCGCCCTTGGCTGATGCCGATGACTGGAAAGACGTCAAGGACAAGCTAGCGCAACTCGATCGCGGGTAAATCGTGTCCGCAGCGCTCAGCACCGAGCCGCTCGAGTCCCGGCTCGGCTACGGAATTTCGTTCGATGAGCTTTATCAGCCAGCCGGCTTGGCACGGATCGACCGTGCGTTCGCTGACCAGTTGCGGGCGCGAGACCCTGCGCTCGCCGATCAATTTGAGGCAGCCCGCGCCGCCCAAAATTCGGGTGCTGCATTGTCGGCCAAAGAAGAAGCCGCACTGCTAATTTCGCTCGGCCCCTTTGTCGATGCGTTTGTTAGCGTCCTGTTCGACGTCGTCGACGAACTCGCCGATCTGAAGTTGCGCCACGACGAACTTGAGCCGCTCTACCGCGTCAAGTGGAAGTTTGTCAAACGCCAGGCGATGCTGAAGATTGCCGCCAGTGAGGTGCAGGATTTCGATGGTGCTAGCGCCGAGCAGATCATTCGAAGCTGGCTCGGTGGCTCGTTTGATGAACTGCTGATTGCCCAATCGATTCTCGCCTGGCAGGCCAGCGAAGCGGCGAATGGCACCGTCGATAAATCGTCTACTAGCGCGGCTACCGGCGAGGCTGCTGATAAGCTCGCACTGCTGATGAAGTATTGCGCCTGGGCGGTCCACACCGAAGCCGGTCAACACCGGCATCAACACAGCGTACTGTTCAAGCAACCGGGCCGCATCGACCCGTTTTCCTTGTTGCTGCATGCCCAACAAAGCGAGCGCGCGGTACAAGTCTTTACCATCAAGCCGGCGCAGATCCGCCGCCGCAGGGGCTTTACGCTGACCGACGAGGGAACCGATCTGCGCGGTGCATTGGATCAGATCAACTACTGCATCTTGTGTCACAACCAAGGCAAAGATTCCTGCTCCAAGGGCCTGCGCGAGAAGGCGGGTGCCGACGGCCGCGCCGCCTTCAAGAAAAGTGTCTTCGGGGTGAAGCTGGCCGGGTGCCCGCTTGAAGAGCGCATTTCCGAATTCCACACCTTGAAAATGCAGGGCTTGGCAATCAGCGCGCTGGCGATGATCACCATCGATAACCCGCTGGTGGCGGCCACCGGCCACCGGATCTGCAATGACTGCATGAAAGCCTGCATCTATCAGAAGCAGACTCCGGTAGACATACCGCAGGCCGAAACTCGTACCTTGAAAGATGTTCTCGAGTTGCCGTACGGGTTCGAGATCTACTCGTTACTGACGCGCTGGAATCCCTTAAACCTGAGCCGTCCCTTGCCGGCACCGGACAGCGGCTACAAGGTATTGGTCAGCGGCATGGGTCCGGCCGGCTTCACCTTGGCGCATCATTTGCTTAATGATGGCCACACCGTGGTCGGCATCGACGGACTGAAGATCGAACCACTGCCGGAAGCCCTCAGCGGCCTTAGATATCGCGCCGATGGCTCGATAGAGCGCGTGCCGTTTCGAGCGATTGAGCAGATTGATGATATCTTCGAATCGCTCGACGACCGAGTCATGGCCGGCTTTGGCGGGGTCGCCGAGTACGGCATCACGGTGCGCTGGAACAAAAACTTTCTGAAGGTTATCCGCATGCTGCTGGAGCGCCGGCAGACGTTTAATCTGATCGGTGGTGTCCGGTTTGGTGGCACCTTGAGCGTTGACGATGCCGCTGCGTTGGGCTTTGACCACATCGCGTTGGCGATGGGTGCTGGCAAACCGACCACACTCGATATTCCGAACGGCTTGGCGCGCGGTGTGCGCACAGCCAGCGACTTTTTGATGGCCTTGCAACTCACCGGTGCCGCCAAGGCGGACTCGATCGCCAACATGCAGGTTCGACTACCGGTGCTGGTTATTGGTGGTGGCCTGACTGCGGTTGACACCGCCACCGAGTCGCTGGCTTATTACGCGGTCCAGGTCGAGAAGTTTCTGGCGCGTTATGAATCGCTGTGCAAGTTCTCTGGTGAGTCCTTCGTGCGCGCCCGCTGGAACGACGAAGACCGCGAAATCGGCGATGAGTTCATCGCCCACGCGCAAGCGATTCGTGCTGAGCGCGCGCAGGCTGCCCATGAGCAGCGGCCGGCCAGAATCGTCGAGCTGCTGCAGTCCTGGGGCGGTGTCACCTTGGCTTATCGCAAACGGATGATCGACAGCCCGTCGTACACCCTAAATCATGAAGAGGTCGAGAAAGCACTCGAGGAAGGAATCCGGTTCGCCGAATGCCTCAGTCCGACTCGCATTAATGTTGATGCGCGGGGTGCCGTCGAGTCGATCACGTTGACGCGACAATTGCGCTCGGAAGATGGCCAGTGGAGCGATGCTGGCGAAACACTTTTTGCCGCGCGCAGTGTGTTCATTGCCGCCGGCACCCAACCCAATACCGTACTGGCGCGCGAGGACAGTGTTCATTTCAAGCTCGATGGCAAATATTTCCAGGCGATTGATGAACGGGGCTCCCCGCTCAAGCCCGAGTTCGCGACAGCAAACCGGACGAGGCGCG
>JANORY010000810.1:0-4770 GCA_031415535.1 Burkholderiales bacterium
GGTCGAGAAGCGCTGATGCACCAGAGCCAGTGCCGACACCACGCGGGGGTCCTGCAAGTCCTTGTAGTACTGCCCCACCTGGCCACACAGCAGCAGCCCCTTGTAGACAATCGTGCGCGCCGACATCGACGGCACAAAGTACTCCTTGCCGTGCTTGAGATTGAGCGCCTGAATTTGATGACTCGCCATCTTGCGAATAACATAAAGCTTGCGCTCGAGCGCGTCGGTCACTGAGATGTCAGGGCCGCGGCCGATGAAGATCTGTCGAATTATCGGCTCTTTGGCCCGCACCGTTGGCGACATCGGCATCTTCATGTCCACCGGGACATCGCGCCAGCCGAGCAAGATCTGACCTTCGGCACGTACCGCGCGCTCCAGTTCCTGTTCGCAAGCAAGCCTTGAGGCATGTTCTTTCGGCAAAAAAACGATGCCGACACCGTACTCACCGGCCGCTGGCAAACGCAGCCCTTGCTGGGCCATTTCTTCGCGGAAAAACTGATCTGGAATCTGAACCAGGATGCCGGCACCGTCGCCCATCAGCGCATCGGCGCCGACCGCACCCCGATGATCGAGGTTGCATAGAATCTGCAAGCCCTGCTCGACGATTTTGTGACTCTTCTTACCCTTGATGTGCGCGATGAAACCAACGCCACAGGCATCGTGCTCGTTTCTCGGATCGTACAAACCGTGTTCGGCAAGCGAATGCGGCGTGTCCGGCGTGTTGACTCTTTCCGCCGTGTCTAACCTGCCCGCCGTGTCGGCACTATCTGCCGTGACCGCCCTTTCCGCCCTGTCCATTGTGCAGCTCCGTCTTGAAATATCGATGCTTGAATTTATTATTAGTTTTGTGTTCGTTCCCTATGTGCATTATTTAGGCAAAAATGGCGCAGCGCAATATGCAGGGTCGAACTTTTTAGTCTACCAAAAATAGTTCGACTATGTGCCAAGTTCCTTGGCGCGCAACGTCGCAAATCGACCGGTCATTTCCGCCCGGGAATCAGCCCCTTGGTACCGTTCAATTCGATTTTTCGGCGCACGTCCTGAGCACGACCTCTATCAGCTCGACAATTGGCCGTCTATTAGTCTTATGTACCCTACGATAACCAGGCATGTTTTGATGGCGAGTAAACACTTCCAAGGACGATCTTCATAATGCAGGGAACGCACAGCGTGGCCTAATTAAGATTTGGCCTGACTTAAATCCATCACCCGCATCTTGAATCTTGTACCCACTCTCGCCAATCGGATCGACGATTTGAGCCCTCAAACCGGGCAATTTAATAGTTAGTCAGCACACGCACTCTGTTTAGTGTGTGTGCTGACTACCGATTGAACAGCGTTTCAAAACATCCTCGCACGCCTCAAAACACAAGTTCCAGCACCGATTGGGCCAAACCTAAGACTTGCTGCAGGTGCGTAAGGTTGCAAACAGTGCAGGGGTGGGCACTTGCTGCATCCGGGCCTTGCCCAAGGCTTCGAGCAAGATAAAGCGCGGCACGCCCTGATCAGCCTTTTTATCAACTTCCATATGCTTCAGGTACTGCTCGGCCGGCCAAGCCGGACCTTGCACCGGCAAGCGAGCCGCCAGCAAGAGTCGCCGCGTTCGCTCAAGCAAGGCCCGATCAATCAGACCCAGGCGGTGCGATAGATCACAGGCCATCAGCATACCGCACGCTACCGCCTCGCCGTGCAACCAATGGCCATAACCCAGGCCTGATTCAATCGCATGACCAAACGTATGACCAAAATTCAGATTCGCGCGAACACCGGCTTCCTTTTCGTCTGCCGCCACGACCTTTGATTTGATCTCGCAGGACCCGGCTACCGCACGGATCAAGGCTTCGGGATCTTTGGCCAGCAAGTCCGGCACATCGCGCTCGATCATGTCGAGATAGATCGGATCGGCCATCAAACCATGTTTGATAACTTCGGCCAGGCCGGCCGACAATTCCCGGTCAGGCAGTGTTTGCAGCGTATCAACGTCTGAAATGACCAGGCGCGGCTGGTAAAACGCGCCAATCATATTCTTACCTAACGGGTGATTGATCGCCGTTTTCCCGCCCACTGATGAATCCACCTGCGCCAACAAGGTGGTCGGCACCTGAACAAATTCAATGCCACGCTGGTACAGTGCAGCGGCAAACCCGGCCATGTCGCCCACCACGCCGCCGCCCAGAGCGATCAGCAGTGACTTGCGATCGAAGCGCCGTTCCAGAAGTGCGTCAAAGATTCGATTCAGAGTGGGCCAATCCTTGTTGGCCTCACCGTCGGGCAGCGTGATGTGAATGATTTTAGCCGCGACCGGGCTGATGCCTGCAGCAATTCGCGCCGCGTAAAGGGGACCAACCCGATCGTTGCTGACGACAGCCACCTGCCGGCCGCGTGCAAGGCTGATCAGAGGCTCGCAATGATCAATCAAACCACGATCAATTAGGATCGGATAGCTGCGATCACCCAGCGCGACATCAATTCTCAAGGGTCACCCGCTGAAGTTCAGACACCGGACCTCAGCGCCTGCGGAATACGCCCCATTATATCGGCCACCAGTCGCTCGACCGGCTGCCGGCTGGTCAGCACCTCCAGGTTCGCGACGGCCTCATACATCGGGTCACGCGCCTGCACCAATTCGGCGATCCGCTCGCGCGGGTTGGCGGCGCGCAACAACGGTCGGCCCTTGTCGTGACGCAACCGATGCCAGAGCTCCGGCAGGCTGGCCTTCAAATAGACGACGTAGGTACGTTCCTGCAGCATCTTGCGATTGCACTCGGCCAGCACGACGCCGCCACCGGTGGCGACCACAATGTCGCATCGGGCACTGAGTTCATCCAGCAGCAAGGTCTCGCGCCTGCGAAAACCCTCTTCGCCCTCAAGCTCGAAGATGGTCGGAATCGGCACATTGAGCCGCGCTTCGAGTTCGCGGTCTGCGTCGATAAATACTCGCCCCAACGCATTGGCCAAGCGCCTGCCAACGGTCGATTTGCCAGACCCCATCATTCCGACCAAGGCAATGGGCTGCTTGCATTTATCTACTTGCATTTATCTACTTGCATGGTTGCAAGCTTACTTGGGATGAGCCGGAAATGAAAAACGGCCGGTTGTTTCCGGCCGCCACGAATATCTGCCAGGTCAGATTAGGGACAAGTCGGACGCTCAGTCGAATAGGGGTAAGGACTGAAATAGAACGCCGGAGTAATGGAAGTGTTCTGAAGGTCTTCAGCCGGTACTCGCAATTCGAACTCTGCTGAGGCAGCGCCTTCGCTGCCACCGACCTTGATTGTTGCCTCCATGATGACGGAGGTCCAAATTCCGAATTGTTTTGGATAAGTCACTTCAATTGTGCCAGTCCCGGATGCATCAGTAATGACTGTGCTGGTCACCGTTGCGACGTTGCCGGGGGTCAGTTGTCGATCGGCGTTCAAATCCTCCCCCTGCTGGCATACGCCGTCACGATAACCCGGCGTACCTGCACCACCAGGGGCTGGCGTCCCAATGTCTTCACTGGGATAAATTACCGACCCAGGTGCAATCCCATACACAGTACCAGAGGGCGAACACGTGAAAGTCGTCGAATCCACCTTGCAAAGCTGACCTGTTCTATAACGGATCGGCGTTAAACGGACCTGAACCTCGGCGTTCTTGACTGGATTTCCAGTTGAATCCGAAACAATTACCGCATACCTGTCTACATAAACGGGCGGAATATCGGACTTCGCGACCTTGTCACCCGCTCCGATTCGAACGAACAGAGGTGCCCTTGAGACACTTATCAGCGCCTGGCCTTTGGTAATTGACGTGCCAATAACCTCAGCTTGAATCTGCACACCATTAGGAGAGGTCGACAACGGGCCAGCGATGAACGTGGAAGTTGCACGGCCTGCCGGATCAGTAATCGAAGTCGCCGGATCAATACTGCCACCGCTCGGATCGGTCGGATTGGTGAACGCAACAATGCGCCCCTTTACCGGGTTGCCCGACGAATCGCGTACAACAGCAATTAAAGTACTCCGCTCAGAGGTTTGGCCGGCCGGATTCGGACCAATAATGTTGGGCGTTGCCTGAAGATCTATTGCGGCAGGGATGGTTGCTATGAACAAAGCGCTGGCACTTCCCTGGGTGGTACCCACCGTTGCCGCTAAAGTCACCGGCCCTGCGGTGTTCGATGTGATCGTGAACTGCGCGCTGCCGGAGGCAATGCTCGCAGTCGCTGGCGTTACCGTGCCCCGAGTACTCGTCAACGTGACTATTGAGCCTGGCGGGATTCCGCCAGATCGTGCATAAATGACTTGAACGATTGACCCGACCGAACCGATTGGAATATCGTTCAGAGCAGTTAATACCTGCAGCGCTTCGCTGGCAACCGTGATGTCGAATCCAGCGGTGGCACCCAAGCCTGCAAAAAGTAGTTGGTCCGAGCCACCTGCCGCGCCGACCACATCAACAGTCGCCTGTCCGCTTTGATCCGTGACGACAGTGCGGCTAGACAGACTATTACCTGCCCTCGACGAAACCGCCAAAGTTTTCCCGGCAATGCCAATACCACTGGAGTCCTTCAAATTGATAGTAAAGCGCGACGGCGCGCCATTCAGTGGAACCGTCTGAGGACCCGAAACCGAGATCGAAGTGCCAGCCACAGCAATATTCAAAGTACCTTGAATGTCCGTGCTAGCTACGGTCACGCTCACGGTCCGGTTACCCTGATCACCGCTCAGAACTAACGAAGCCGTTGCCTTACCGGATGCATCTGTTTTGGTAACGGCGCCTTCAAGTCTG
>JANORY010000811.1:0-3462 GCA_031415535.1 Burkholderiales bacterium
TGGTCAAGCACTTCCCGCTGAAGAGGGACGTGTTCGGTCGCGGTGGCGGCGTCGTTCGCGCAGTCGATGGCATCAGCTTTACGCTGCAGGCGGGCGAAACCCTGGGCGTGGTCGGCGAGTCGGGCTGCGGCAAGAGCACCAGCGCCCGGCTGCTGATGCACCTGATCGTCCCAGACCGAGGCGAGGTGATCTTCGACGGTCGCGGCGTTGGTGGTAGTGACATGAGCTTGAAGGCGTATCGCCGTCAAGCTCAGATGGTATTCCAGGACAGTTATGCATCGCTGAATCCGCGCCTCACCATCGAAGACAGTATTGCGTTCGCACCTCAGGTACATGGCACCTCGCGTCAGGAGGCAGTCAAGCGTGCGCGTGATTTATTGTCCCGGGTCGGCCTGGAACCGCGCCGCTTCGCCGAGCGTTATCCGCACGAGTTATCGGGCGGCCAGCGCCAGCGCGTCAATATTGCCCGCGCACTGGCCTTGCAGCCGCGCCTGATCATTCTCGATGAAGCGGTGTCGGCGCTCGACAAGTCGGTCGAGGCCCAAGTGCTGAACCTGCTGCTGGATCTGAAAGATGAATTCGGCTTGACCTATCTGTTCATCAGCCACGACCTGAACGTGGTCCGCTACATTTCGAACCGGGTGATGGTCATGTACCTCGGCCAGGTGGTCGAGATCGGCGACAGCGAAGCACTCTTTGAGCGACCGCAGCATCCGTACACCAAGGCGCTGCTGAGCAGCATCCCGTCGATGGACCCCGATCACCGGACCGAACAGCCACCCCTGGCCGGTGACCCGCCGAACCCGATCAATCCACCATCGGGTTGCCGGTTTCACACGCGCTGTTCGCGCGCCGAAGCCGTTTGCAGTCAGTGGGTTCCGAAGCTGGCGGGCGGACTGACGGATCATGCGGTGTCTTGCCTGATGTTCGAGCTTGGCTCCGGACACAGCGCCGCCAAGGTGGCTGACAGCACGACTGACAACGCGACTGGTAATGCGACTGACAGGCAGGCCGCATGACCACCGTGATCGCTCAAGCGGAAACCGGTGCTGCCGGCAATCGTGTCGCCAGCACCCGTGCAGCCGGAACCGATTCCGCACCCTCGGTCGCGGAAAGTACGGCCCCCTTTGTCGACATCCAGAACCTGACGGTCACCTTCACCGGCGCACGCAAGCCGGTGCATGCCGTGGGCGGCGTCAACCTGCAGGTCCGACGCGGCGAAGTGGTCGCGCTGATCGGCGAATCCGGCTCTGGCAAAAGTGTCACCCTGCGCTCGCTGCTCAGGCTGCACGCGCCGCGACGCACCCGGATCGGCGGCCGGGTGTTGGTTGGCGGACAGGACGTGCTGGCGTTATCGCCATCGGCGCTGGCTGACTATCGTGGCAAGGTCGCTTCGATGATCTTTCAGGAACCGCTGCTAGCGATGGACCCGGTCTACTCGGTCGGCGCGCAGATTATCGAAAGCATCCGGCGCCATGAGAACATCAGCCACGACCAGGCGCAACGGCGCGCACTCGAGCTGTTCGAGCGCGTTCGGATACCCAGCCCCGAGCGACGATTGGCCGCCTACCCACATGAAATGAGCGGCGGCATGCGTCAGCGTGCGATGATTGCGCTGGCCCTTGCCTGCAAGCCGCAATTGCTGCTGGCTGATGAACCGACGACCGCACTCGATGCGACCGTGCAGATTCAGATCTTGCTCTTGCTGCGCGAGCTGCAGCGGGAAATGGGCCTCGCCGTTATTTTCGTGACTCACGATATCGGCGCGGCAATTGAAGTCGCCGATCGGATCGCCGTCATGTACGCCGGACGCATCGTCGAGGAGGGCCCAGCCCGCACGCTGATTCGCCAGCCGCGACATCCCTATACCCTGGCATTGCTGAGCAGCCGTGCTCATGGTGCGCTGGCGAAGGGTTCGCGGCTCGAAACAATTGCCGGCGCGCCACCCGACTTGAGTGCTTTGCCGGCCGGCTGCGCGTTTGCCGAGCGCTGCCGTTATGCCGACGCTGGCTGCCGTGAAACCAGGCCCGAGATGGTGATCCTGAACGTCGATCATCGTGCTCGCTGCTTGCGCACCGATGCCACCGCCAACCTCGACCGCCACTGACCGCGTCTACGACGGCATCTACAGCGCGGTGCTCGAGCGCCGGCTGATGCCCGGCGAGTGGCTGCGGGAAACCGAGCTTGCGTCCAGCTTCGAGGTGTCACGGACGGTGGTGCGCCAGGCCCTGCAGCGCCTCGCGCAGGAACAGGTAGTTGAGCTGATCCACAATCGCGGAGCACGTGTACCGCTGCCGGAGCAAGCCGATATCACCCATCTCTTCGAAGCCCGACGAGTCGCCGAATGCGAGATTGCCCGCCGTCTCGGCGGACGACTCAGCGCCGAACAACTGATTCACCTGCAGAGATTGTGTGACGAAGAGACCGCCGCCAACGAGGCCGGCGACGTAGTGGCTGCAGTCCGATTATCCGGTGAATTCCACAAGGCGATTGCCCGGATGCACGGCAATCCAGTGCTCGAACGCCTGCTCGATTCGCTGCTGCCAACCACCTCGATGCTGATGTCGCGCTTCAGCGTCCAGGGACGACCGGTATGCGTCGCCCATCGCCATGTCGACCTGGTGGCCGCACTACAGCGCGGCGGCCCGGTTGCCGCTGCGGAAATGAAGCAGCATCTGGGCGAACTCGAACGCTCGCTGAGCACTGACGACGGGCCGCGCCCGCGTTCGCTGCGCGACGTGTTTGGTGCTTATCGGC
This sequence comes from Burkholderiales bacterium, assembly GCA_031415535.1. Taxonomy (GTDB): domain Bacteria; phylum Pseudomonadota; class Gammaproteobacteria; order Burkholderiales; family Burkholderiaceae_E; genus JANLTP01. Next base: position 2,758 of record JANORY010000811.1, read on the forward strand.
CGCCAGCATGAGTACCTTCGCGAATGTGCCTACGTCGGCCTGGAGCGGTCTGGTGCAAGTACCTTCGCGAATGTCCCCCGCATCGGCCGCGGGCGGCCGACGCTCCTCCTTGATTTCGCTGCGGCACTCACACCAGCCCGCTCCCGGCTGACACAGTGCTTGGTGGTGGTTGTTCGTATGTCATCAGCGGTGCCTGATATGAACGTGCTCGGTTCTCAACGTTACGAATGCGCACGCTGGTGCTTGATCAGGACGGCGGGGTGCTCGGCGTAGCGGCATTAAGGAGGAGCGGCGGCCGCCAGGACCCTCTGTGTCAGACCCAAACCAGGGTAGATGGCCGAAAAGCTGCCGCGCCCGCCGGCGTACTTCTGCACAACGATGCAGCGAGTCCGACATCGGTCATATAAATCTTTGGACTTTTGGTTAATCGCTTGCCGAACTTGGCGAAGTGCGGGCGTACAAAATGAATCAGGTAGCAGGTTTCGAAAAAGGACAGCCAATGTTTCGCAGTCTTATCCGAAACTCCCGAGTCAGCGGCTAACTACTGCATATTAAGCAATTGCCCGGTGCGCGCTGCAGTCAGCCTAAGAGATCTTTGGAATGCACCCAAGTCCTGGATCGCTGCAAGCTGGCGGGCATCGCGTTCAGCATACGTGACCAGGTAAGCTTGTAGCTACGCGAAGGGCTCAAGTGAACAAGAATAAG
>JANORY010000812.1:0-1392 GCA_031415535.1 Burkholderiales bacterium
GCCGACGAACTTCTTTTTCAAAATCGCCCCGCAAGCCCTGCTGAAAAAAGACTTTTTCGAGCGGTCGGTCGGTGGCATAAAGAGCTTCGAGAACGGGGTGATGACCAAAAATCAGCATGAACAGTTCGTTTTTCCGCCTGAAAGCGGGCCGGGCGGCGAGTCAGCCGGGCGGTTGCAAGGTTCCGAAGAAGTTGCGGAAATGCCATCCTATTTGAAAATGACCTCCGTCGCGCCGTAGCCGTATTTTCGATGAAACTCGTTGCGAAACCAGGCGATTTCAGACCGATTTCGGAGGCGAGCGTGAATCATGTCGCGCAATTTTCCGGCTCCGAGGCCGTGAATCAGAAAAACTTGGTCGATGCCGAGGCGAAAGGCGCGGTCGAGGAAATTTTCAGCCTGGCGAAGCTGAATTTGCACGATTTCACCCGGCGTGAGTTTCGATGGGTCGGCCACCAGTTTTTCGATGTGCAAATCAATTTCCGGCTCGAAGCCCGCTTTTTCCTCGATGTCGAGCCAGCGAAACGTGGCGCGTTGCTGGGCGGTCGGTTTGGCGGCTTTTTTGACGAATTTTTTTGAATAATCGGCGAGGCTTTCGGCAGCCGGTTTTGAGGCGATTTCGCTGCCCATTTTTTCGAGTTCGCTTTTTTCAAAAAGCGGCAAAACGTGGGCCTCCGTTTCGAGAATCGGCAGCATTTGCAGGCTCTGAAAAAAAGTTTTCCCCTTGATTTTCAACGTCTTATGTCTCGATTCACCCGGCCCGGCGGTGGTCAGCCGACGTATTTCAAAACTGATTTCGGGCTGGTGGTTGAGGTTTTCGTACGCCATTTCATTCAAAAAACGGCCCGTGCGGCTGGCCGATTTTTCATCGATTTCAGCAGATTTGCCGGTCGTCGTTTTCCATGAAAAAACAAAAAGGAGGTCGTCGGGCGAGTCGTTCACGAGCCAGATTTTGTAGCCGCTGACGAGGCCGCTCGGCAACGGAATCGGCTCGAATGCCAGCAAAATCCCCCGATTTTCAACCATGCCGCCCATGATTTTCAGAACCGTTGGCGAGGCGGGCGGGCGAGGCGGTGCGGCATTTTTCAGCATTTTTTTTGTCAAAACGGATTCATTTCGCTCGTCCGAACCGGCGGGCAAGAGGTCTTCCACGAATGCCGGAATTTCGTCGCCGTCGATATTCAACATGACCATCGACTCGTCGAGCCAGCGGGTGACGCGCCCGATTTGGCCGGTGTGGATGTTTTTTACCCGAAAATCAAGTGGAAAATTCATGCGGCAAAAGTGGCCATGGGCGAGGCAAAAGGAGCTATCAATTCAGCCAATTGTTCAATTTTACGCCATGACACCGCTCGTTGAACTGCCATTTTTGCCGCCCGTCAGCTATTTTTCGAT
>JANORY010000813.1:0-11963 GCA_031415535.1 Burkholderiales bacterium
TGTCGATCAGCTCGGGCGTACCCGTAAGCGTCGCCCCGACCATGGGACCAACGGCCTTACCCGCATCGGCTGCCACCAGGTACTCACTGCTCACCGTGTGAACCTCACCGCTGGCACGGTCCTCCAAGCGGGCGGTGACACCGCCCTCGTCCTGTTCGAAATCGATCAGCGAACAGTTGAAGCTCAGTTTGCCGAGCGGCATTTGTTCGGCATGCTCACGCATCAGCGGCTCCAGTCGCACCTGCGGATAGATCGTGCTCTCACACGGACTGTTTGCCCGGTAGTGCGGTCCCAACGAGCCACCCCCGAAAGTCTCGATTTCAAACAACACTTTTCGGTCATAGGGACCGTCACCGCCGAGGCTGGTGCACCAGCGGCTGGTGGAGATGTACTTCAGCGGAATAGAGCGCTGATAAATCGCATCGGCCACGCCATGCTGGCGGAAAATTTCCATCGCACGCTGGTTCAGATACCGGGCTTTGGGCCGTGGCGCGGGACTGGGATGACGCTCCACCAGCAACGAGTCTGTTCCATTGTTGGCGAGGAATATGGACAGGGCAAGACCGAAGCCACCGCCACCGACAATCAGGACCGGGGTTTTAGCGGTGGTCATGGCCCGGTGTTTCAGGGCAAGCCATGATGCTTCAAGTTTCGTAGCGCTTGCGGGCGTCATGGATCAGCGCCAACAGCGCCGTTGGCACATCGCGCCCGTCGCGCTGCGCCTGCTCCTTGGTTTGCACCCAAGCCTTCAAATCCGCGTAGCCTTGCTGCGTATGACGGTTCCACTCAGGGTCGAGGGGCGTTGTGATCTCCAACCTCAGTCCGTTCGGATCATGAAAATAGACACTGAAAATCATACCCTTGTGGTCGACGGGACCGATCACCTCCACGTCATTGAGCTTGAGCCAATCGTACCAGCGCAGCACCTCTTCACGGTTCCCCGCCTGCAAAGCGATATGGTCGAAAATGCCGTAAGCAGGGTGCGAAATTTCGGACCGCGCCGGCAGGCCGGGCGCCTCGAAGAACGCAATCGTCGAGCCATCCTTCATCCGGAAAAAAATGTGAAAGTAGGGGAACGCGTCGCCGGTGGACGGCACCTTGTCGTCGTAAATCGTGCTCGCCAGCTCCATGCCCATAATTCGCGTATAGAAATCGGCGGTAGCCGCCACGTCGTGCGTCACCCAGGCTGCGTGGTTCAGCATCAGCGGGGTGAGGCCTGGATTGGCCGGTGCGATCGATACCGGTGCGATCGATACGAGCGCGTCAATACCTTCGCGTGTCTTCGCGAGAAGGTCTGGTTGGTTTTTCATAGGTTCTCACAAAAGCCGGAGTATAGAAATTTTAACGCTGTATTCGCACTGGTCGTTGCTACTTCAACATCGCCGGCAACCAAAGCGCCAAGCCCGGAAACAGTACCAGGGCCAGCAACAGCACACAGTCGGCGTACAGAAATGGCATCACACCGCGAAATATTTTCTGCAGCGGCACATCCGGATTCTGGCTCTGCACGACGAACACCGTGAGCCCCACTGGCGGCGAAATCAGCCCGACCGAGGACATGACGGTGATGAACACACCGAACCAGATCGGATCGAAGCCGATGCTCTTGACCACCGGCAGCAGCACCGGTACCGTGATCAGCAAGGTGCTGACCTCTTCGAGAAAAGTACCGAGCAGCAGACACAGCGCAACGATGGCGAGAATCACCATCCACGGCGCCAGGCCGGCCGATTTGACGAAATCAGCGAGCACCAGCGGGAACTGCGTCAGCACGATCAGCCGGGCGAAAATGAACGCACCGATCACAATGACGAACAGCATCGCCGAGGTTTGCACGCATTCGACGCCGGCCGCCCACAGGTCCTTGAAGTTTAAAGTTCGCGTGCCGAAGCCGATCGCAATTGCCGCGAACGACGCGATCGCCGCTGCTTCGGTCGGGCTGAACCAGCCGGCGTAGATGCCGACCACCGCCAGCACAAACAGCAGCACGAGCTTCCACATGCCGAGAATTGCGCGCAGCCGCTGCGCCAGCGGCAGGCTCGGGGTCATCGGCATCAGCTCGGGCCGAAGCTGGGCGAGAATCGCGATCACCCCGACATAGCCGATCGCCAGCAAGATGCCTGGAATCATCGCGGCGGCGAACAATTGCGCAATCGATTCTTCCGCGACCAGGCCATACATCACCAGGATCAGGGACGGCGGAATCAATATACCGAGGGTACCGGCCGCAGCGACCGCGCCGGTTGCCAGCTCCATGTCGTAGCCGTATCGGCGCATCTCGGGAATCGCCACCTTCGAGAACGTGGCGGCGGTGGCGATCGACGAACCGCAGATGGCCGCGAACGCGGCACAGGCACCGATCGTCGCCGCTGCCAGTGCACCCCGCACGCCGGCGAACACCGCATTGGCGGCTTCGAACAAATCACGCGACATCATCGCGCGCGATGCGACGGCGCCCATAAAAATGAACAAGGGCACCACAGTGAACGAGTAAGCCACGCCCGGATTTGCGCCGGTCAACTCGTAGGGGATCGATGCGAGCGTCTTGAACGCAATCGTCCAGCCCTGTGCGGCCGCATAGCCCAGCGTACCACTGATGGTCAATGCGATTGCGATCGGCACGCGCAGCAGCATCAGCGCGAGCAGGCCGACGACCGCGAGGACACCGATTAGCTGAATACTCAAGGCGGGCAACTCACGGTAAAACGCTCAAGGTAAGTCACTCATCGCAGAACTATCATTGCGGTGCTTCGTCGCCGAGTTCACTCGACACCAGCACCAGCGCTGCGATCACCGCACTGATCGCAATGCCCGCCCAGGCAGGTGCCATGAACCAGACCTTCGGAATCTGCAGATCGGCGCTGACATCCTTGAATGCAATGACATCGATCATCGGCTGCCACATATGCCAGACCAGCAAGCACAGCGTCAGCAGCGACAACGCGGCGGCCAGATGCCGCAAGCTCGTACTCCATGCGGGCAGCCATTGGTGGATCATGTCGACAGCGATATTCGCGCCACGAGCGAACACACCGGGTACCGCGAAAAAAATCGCAATGCCCAAAGCGAACTCGACCAATTCAGTAACACCCATGATCGGCCAGTTCGCAGCCTTGCGCAAAATAACGTCACAGGTGGTCAGCAACAGCATTGCGATCAACGCGAGCACCGCAGCGCGATCGAGCCAGCGTACCGTCGCGCGCAGTGTGGTGCGTACCGACGCAAGCACACTGGCGTACATAGACGCCCGCACAGACGATTGCACAGGCGCGTTCAAGGACGTCCGGATCGGGCCGCGCCGATTCATCGCATCGCTCGCGCTCAGGCCCAGAAGTTTTTCGAAGTCTTCGAGTGTTTTTCGGCCAGCGACAGCAGCGATTCATAGGCCGCACGCGCCGGCAGGCCCTTGGCATCGAGCGCCTTCAGTACCACTTCATTGGTCTGCGCCGCCGTTTCGCGTACCCGCTTTTCTTCGGCCTTGCCGAGCTTGATGATCTCGGCACACCGTCAATCAAGGCCTTCTTGCCGGGCACGTCGAGCGCATCCCAGGACTCGCCAATTTCCTTTTCTTTGCCGGTAACGCTTTCCATCACCATCTGCTGCAAGTCGGGTGCGAGCTTGTTGAACCAGGCCTCATTGGCAACCAGTCCGAAGCTGGCGACAAAGCAATACATTTCGGTAGTCGACTTCACGATGCCATTGAGCTTGCAGGCGGTGCCGGCACCACCGTAGTCGAGGAAAGCACCATCCAGGGTGCCCTTCTGCAGTTGTTCGGCAAGCTCCGTGGGTGGCACGCCGACCGGCGTTGCACCCAAGGCTTGATTGACATCCTCCCCGCCCTAAACGACGGAGATTCCTACTGCTAGCGTCGCATGTCCGCGACGGAGAATGTTTCGAGCAGCATTGACATCACGATCATGTGCAGAACCGCAACCGCTACACGTCCATTCTCTTATTCCAAGACCTGCGATACCTTTCGGCCGCGAGTCCGGCAACTCACCGCAACTCGAACAGGTTTGGGTGGTAAACCTCTCACTCAGTTCTTCGAACTTTGCCCCGTGCGCGATCGCTTTGTAGCGGAGCAAGTATCTAAAGGTGGTCCAGCTTGCATCATTGACGGACTTGGCCATGCTGGTTTTGGCCAGTCCCTTCGCATTGATGTTACCAACGGCGATGTAATCAAAACGGCGCACCAGGTCGAGCGACACCTTGTGCAGATGGTCCCGGCGCGTGTTAACGATCCGGGCGTGTATACGGGTGGTCTGTCGTTTTTTGCCGGCACGTTGCGCGACCGCGAGTCGATCGGCGTAGCGAGCGAAGTGGCGCGGATTACCGATCTTTTCACCATTACTCAAGGTCGCCAACTCCTTCAGTCCAAGGTCGATACCAATGCCCGTCTCGATCGGCCGAGCCGCCACGTCGGCCACTTCGATGCAGACGTTCAGAAACCAGTGACCCCGCGCATCGCGGGCGAAGTTCGTTCCGTCTTTAATCTTGTACGCATCGGGCAAGGGGCGGCTCTTGAAGACCTTGAATTCGCGGCCGTGGAAGTGAAACCCGTTCGGTGTTTCCTTGATATCACGACCCTTGAGCGGAACCCAACCCAGCGAGCGACGGCCGCGCCAGCGCAAGACCGGGCGGTTGAACTGTTTACGCGACTTGGCGTATTGCTCGCAGGTGGCGTTAACAGTGCCGGAGTGAATACCAAGCTCTTTACTGCTACCGATAGTCAGTGTGTTCAAGTCAAAGCCGCTAGGCCACTTCTTGCGCCACTTAAGCGCATGCTTCTGAGTCTCGTTGCAGAAGTTCCAGACGTAGCTGACCGCGCGCGCTTGCTTGTTCAGCAATCCGTCCAGGGACTTGACTCGGTAGCGGTAGACGAGGACCATACTGTGATTATAACCAGCAAAGCCGCTTGCTTCGCAAGCGCCCTCTACCTCCCAGGCCTAAGGGCCGAGGTTTCACGGGGTTTTCGATGAAATCCCGAATCGAGGTCGTAGCAAAGCACAATCGCAGGCCTTTGAAATCTTCGAGACTGCGAATTGGCTTCTTGACCATATGCACGCTGCCCGGCTGGGTCGCAATCAGCATCAACACCTTGACGCCTTTGTGCTCGGCGTCGAAGTATTTCGCGCGCGAAATCGTCTGAAACACAAACCAGGTGTCATCCAGCGGTAGCATCCGCCGATTAGGCTATGCTGGGCGCGCGAATTGCACAATAATCAGCACACAAAATTCCAGTCAATCAAAAACTTCGCGCGTTGCACTTTCGAGCCCATCGCTTTGAGGAGATTTCCATGAACTACCTATCGATCAGCCACCGCATCGGCCTGGCCGTCGCTCTGACGGCGACTGCCTCGGCGCTTTTGTTGCCCGCCACCAGCGCACTGGCTCAAACCGCCATTTGTTATAACTGCCCGCCCGAATGGGCCGACTGGGGCACCCAGCTCAAGATGATCAAAGAGAAGGTCGGTATTACCGTGCCGGCCGACAACAAGAACTCCGGGCAATCGCTGGCCCAGTTGGTGGCCGAAAAAGCGGCGCCGGTAGCCGACGTGACCTACCTGGGCGTCACCTTCGGCATTCAAGCCAAAAAGGAAGGTGTCGTGACCGCCTACAAACCGGCGGCCTGGAATGACATACCCGATAGCCTGAAGGACCCGGAAGGCAATTGGTTCACCATTCATTCCGGCACCCTGGGGTTTATGGTCAATGTCGACGCACTGAAAGGCAAGCCGGTTCCGACCTCCTGGAAAGATCTGCTCAAGCCCGAGTACAAGGGCTTGATCGGTTATCTGGACCCGGCCTCGGCCTTCGTTGGTTATGTCGGCGCGGTCGCGATCAATCAGGCGCTGGGCGGCAGCCTGGATAATTTTTCGCCGGCCCTGGGCTTCTTCAAGGATCTGAAAAAGAACGACCCGATCGTCCCCAAACAAACCAGCTACGCACGGGTGCTGTCGGGTGAAATTCCGATCTTGCTCGACTACGACTTCAACGCCTATCGCGCCAAATACAAGGACAAGGCAAATGTCGCCTTTGTCATTCCCTCTGAAGGCAGCGTTGTCGTTCCCTATGTCATGAGCCTGGTGAACAAGGGGCCAAATGCTGCCAACGGCAAGAAGGTACTGGACTTTGTCCTCAGCGACGAAGGCCAGGCGATCTGGGCCAATGCATATTTGCGACCGGTTCGCGCCTCGGCTATTTCCAAGGAAGCTGCTGCGCGCTTCTTGCCGGCCGCCGACTATGCACGCGCCAAGCCAGTCGACTACGCACGCATGGCCGAAGTCCAGAAAGGATTCTCCGATCGTTATCTGAAGGAAGTTCAATAGGCGCACGCAGGCGCGGTGCATTTGCGAAGCGCAATCGTTGAATCGTCTTCGATACCTGCTATTTCTGACCGCGCTGCCGGCGCTGATTGTCTTCGTCGCATTCTGGCTGTTGCCCGTATCGCGACTGGTATTGGTCGGCGCCAGCGGGCCCGAAGGCATGGCAGCCTATTTGTCGGTGTTGACCAACGAGGTACATCGCAATAGCTTAATCAACACCGTCTTGTTGTCGGCACTCGCCTCGCTGGTTTCGGTCAGCGTCGCCGCCATCGTCGGGGTTTATTTGCAGCGGCGCGAATTCAAAGGCAAAAGTGTCGTGGTCTCCCTGCTGACTTTTCCGCTGGCGTTTCCTGGTGTCGTCATTGGATTTCTGGTCATTTTGATGGCCGGGCGCCAGGGCTTGATCGGCCAGACGACCGAGGCTTTGGGACTCGACAAGGTGGTGTTCGCGTATTCGTTGTCCGGACTTTTTCTCGGTTATCTGTACTTCTCCATTCCGCGCTGCATCCTGACCTTGATGGCCGCCGCCGAAAAGCTTGATCCGGCGCTTGAAGAGGCCGCTCGTTCGCTCGGTGCCGGTCCCTGGCGAGTGGTTCGCGACGTCATCATCCCGGCGCTCAAGCCAGCGTTATTCGCCTCCGGCGCAATCTGCTTCGCTACCAGCATGGGCGCCTTCGGTACCGCCTTCACGCTGGCCTCCAAGATCAATGTATTGCCGATCACCATCTACAGCGAATTCACCAACTATGCGAATTTTGCCGCCGCCGCCAGCTTGTCCTTGGTGTTGGGTGTCTTGACTTGGCTGATCCTGATGTCGGCACGCTCGTTGTCGGGCCAGGGCGCTGCAGCGGCATGAACGCCGTCTTTCGACTCATCGCGCCGGTCACAACCGTGCTGATCTGTCTGTTCCTGATCGTGCCGATCGGCCTGTCGATCATGGCCGGGGTGACCGAGAACTTTTTCATCGGCATTCGCAGTGGCGTCACCCTTCGATGGGTCATCGAGGTCTGGTCCTTATATCGCGACACAATTTTTCTGTCGATGCTGGTCGCTGTGTCGACACTGCTGGTGACCCTATTGCTGGGCGTACCGCTGGGCTATGTGCTGGCGCGCAGTCAGTCACGCTGGGTGCGCGCACTCGAAGAAGCGCTGGTATTGCCAGTCGCCATGCCGGGGCTTGCGACCGGGTTAGCGTTGGTCCTCGCCTATGGCACTTACCGCGAGTTTCGCGGCTCCTGGGTCTTCATTCTGGTGGGCCATGTGCTGTTTACGCTGCCCTTCATGGCGCGTTCTGTCGCCGCCGTGCTGTCGTCACTGAATCTGCCGGTACTCGAGGAAGCCGCAGCCAGTCTGGGCGCAGGCTTCTGGCAGCGCTTTGTGACCATCGTGGTTCCGAACGCGCGCGGCGGCATTCTCGCCGGCTCATTGATGGTGCTGACCTTATCGATGGGCGAATTCAACATTACCTGGATGCTGCACACGCCACTGACCAAGACCTTGCCGGTCGGTCTGGCCGATAGTTACGCGTCGATGCGGCTCGAAATCGGCTCAGCCTACACGCTGATCTTTCTGGTGATGATCGTGCCCTTGTTGATCGCGATGCAGTGGCTGGCGGCACGCAGTGCCATACAACCCGGACCGAAGTCGTAATGGCCACTCGAATCGAGCTGCACGGCTGCTCCAAGACCTTTGCAAACGGCACGCGCGCGCTCGAGCCTCTGGATTTGGTCGTCGAACCCGGCGAATGCCTGGTTTTGTTGGGGCCTTCGGGATGCGGCAAAACCACCTTGTTGCGGATGATTGCCGGGCTCGCCGAACCCGACGCCGGCGGCCGAATACAGTTTGATCAAAAGGACGTCACCACTCAGCCGATTGAATTGCGCAAGGTCGGAATGGTGTTTCAGAGCTATGCGTTGTTTCCGAATATGAATGTGGCGCAGAACATTGGCTATGGACTGCGAATTCGCGGCGATTCGCGCGCGGCAATCGATACGAGGGTGACACAACTGCTCGAGCTGGTTCAGCTCGAAGGCTATGCAGGGCGGCGGGTTGATGAGCTTTCGGGCGGTCAGAAACAACGAGTCGCCCTGGCCCGAGCGGTCGCCATTGAGCCCTCGGTGTTGTTGCTTGATGAGCCACTCACCGCTCTGGACGCCAAGCTGCGCGAAACGCTGCGGCTCGAACTCAAACGATTGTTGGCCGCGCTCGCCGTGACCTCGGTGTTCGTTACGCACGACCAAGCCGAAGCAATGGCGCTCGGCGATCGAATTGCGGTGCTGTCGAAGGGCAGAATTGAGCAGATCGGTAGCGCCGAAGATATTTACGCGAGGCCAGCCAGCGAGTTTGTTGCCGAATTTGTAGGTCAGGTCAATCGGCTTCGACTGCCCGGGTTTGGCGAAGTGCTGGTGCGGCCGGAGCATATTCGGATCGCTGCGTCGTCGGTTGGAAACCTTGTCCTGGATAGTCAGATGAACGCGGACACAGTGGCGATCGATGCGACCGTGCGCGTGGTGACGTTCTTGGGTAATCTGACGCAGATTGATCTGCAGTTGGACGACGGTCAGAATGTTCTCGTCGAGTCAGCCGGACTGGCGTTGGCGTCGAGGCCAGGTGGGTCAGAAAACGATGGGTTGTTGTATGGCGGCTCGCGGCTGGCACCCGGCAGCCGGGTGAGTTTGAGTTTCAATAGCCAATCGTTTCTGAATCCGTCGCGTAGGTCGTGAATCGACAACGTACGAACCATTGAACCGCTCAGGCGAACGTCCACAAATTCTTGAATTACTTGCCTGCATCGCTGCGGTAGATCGAGAATTCTCGCTCATCGAGTTTGACGACTTTGTCAATACGTTTCTGTTACGTGAGGCACACCAACGATAGGTCGGCAAAGTTTGGTTCTTGATCCGAATACTTGGCGATCAACTTGGATTCTGGGTAGATCAGCCGAAATCTCTCGACGTCCTCCTCGAATGCGGAACTCTGGCCCACGGTTTTCTGCGGCTGCGCTGTGGCGAGTGCGGGACCGCGTCGCACCGATGGCGCTTGGAAATTTGTGGGGCCGTCACTCCTTTGTATCCAGGCAAGACCGTGCCGGAATTCATCGCCTACGCGAAAGCAAACCTTGAAAAGATCAACGTTGCCTCGGCCGGCAATGGAACGACTCAACACTTGGCCGCCCCGCCTGCCGCCGGCGGATTGCAGCGTGTTCGAGATCAGCGAAATGTTGCGTTGAGGGATCATCAGCCAAGCCTCACGGCACTGAGCTCGTCGGGAGTCACGTTGACCTGGAGCCGCCAACGCGACAGGAAGGCCCTCTCGGCGGGCAGCAGCGGATCGAGGCGCTGGTAGGTTGCCGTCAACAGGCTGCGCAACGATTCCAGCATCGAAGCATCGGCCAAACTGTAGTGCTCCAGTAGATAACCGAGGCGACGCACAACCGCGCCGACGCCGAGCCGTTGCGCGTAGTCCATCAGCCGTTCGACTTTCAATACCTCTCGCTTCATCCACACTAGCCTGCCCGCATCACCGCACAAATGCGCTCAAGCAACATCTCAGTCGAGCCATCGACAAAGCCGGCCACCCGGGCGCCCATCAGATGCCGGGCAAACGGGTAATGTTCACGCAGACCTTCCGCGCCCATGGCCTGGGACAGGATCGGCAATTGGCGGTCCGCCATTCGGGTCGCCAGCAGCTTGGTCTGCGCTGCGGCAAGCTGGGCATCGGCATTGGCGTCGATTAACGCGGCGGCATGGCCGACCATCAGCCGGCAAGCCGCCAGTTCACTGGCGGCCTCGGCCAGACGCCAGCGCCAGCCCTGATGATCGGCCAGAGCCTTGCCGAAGCTCGCGCGCTTTTCGCCGTATTCACTGACCACGCGCAGGGCTTCGCCGACCATGCCGCAACTCATCGCGGCGATGTAGGTGCGCGCGCCGTTGATCGAGCCCAGCGCCGCCTTGAAGGCTTGCCCCGGCGGGTGCAGCATTTCGTCGTCACGCGCGACGTAGTCGACGAGCGTAAAGCCGCCGGTGCCGATCGTGTGCTGGCCGCCCAACTGGAACGCGGGTTGCCGCACAAAACCGGCGCGAGTGCCGTCGACGACAAAGCAGGCAATGCCGCGGCCGCCCGAGCCCGGCTGGGTCTGTGCGTACAGAATCACCACATCGGCCTGTGCAGCGTTGGTGATCCAGGCTTTGGCGCCATTGAGCTTCCAGCCGCCGTCGCAGGGCGTCGCCAGAGTCGTGATCGCGGCGAAGTCAGAACCAGCGCCGAGCTCGGTCAACGCGGTGCAACCGAAACGAATGCCTGCGATGATGTCCGGCACGTAACGAGCCGCGATGTGCGCCGGCGCATCCCTGGCAAGTTTGGCCGCGACATTCTGAGTGTTCACAAGCGACATCGCGAAGCCGAAATCACCGGCCGCGAGAATCTCGGTCAGCCGCGCCTTGCAGGCAAAGGACATGCCGAGCCCGCCGTGGCTGACCGGCACTTGAACCCGGGTGAGCCCGATGGCGGCCGCCGCCTGGACGCCCTCGTGGCCGATGCGCCGCTCGCGCTCCCAGCGCGCCACGTTCGGAATGACGATCTCACGATTCAGTTTTTCGGCGCAGGTAAGCAAGTCGAGTTCGGCGCTGGTCAGTGTCATGGGTTCAGAAACTTTCTGATGGAAGTACGGAAAATCCAATGGTAAGCGTTGGCGCTAAACTGAGCGCACCAAGGAATGCCCGCATGCCAAGCAAATACGGTTGGGTCATTGTCGCCTACGGCGCATTGGCAACTTGCATCAGTCTCGGATGCCTGATGTCGCTCGGCGTCTTTCTGGTGCCGATGGCGACGTCCACCGGCTGGACGCGTGCCGGCATCTCTAGCGCCGCAACCATCGGCTTTGTTTGCATGGCGCTGGGTTCGATCGCTTTCGGCGCACTCTCGGACAAGTTCGGCACCCGGATTGTCGTGCTGGGCGGCGCGCTGCTACTCGGAGCCGGGCTGATGCTGGCCAGCCAGATGACCTCGGTGTTGGCGTTCCAGTTCGTGTTCGGCATCAGCGTCGGGTTTGCCTGCGGCAGTGTCTATGTTCCAGTCACCACCGCTGCAGCGTCCTGGTTCACCCGCAACCGCAGTATCGCGGTCGCGCTGGTCTCGGCCGGCATGGGGCTGGGTTCAACCTTGATCGGACCCTTGTCGCAGGCGATCATGAACCACTACGACTGGCGGGTCGCGATGTTCTCGCTGTCGTTTCTGGCCTTTGGTGTGATGCTGCCCGGCGCATTCTTGCTGAGGCCGGCGCCGGCCGCGACCAGCGCCGACCCGGTTGCCGCAGCCGACACCAGCGAGACCGCCACGATGACGGCAAGCCAAGCGTTTCGCACGCCGCAGTTTGCCGCGTTGGCACTGGCCAATTGCGCCTGCTGCATGGCCCACTCGGGCCCGATTTTTCACATGGTGTCGTACGCATCGCTGTGCGGCCTCTCCAGTATGACGGCGGTCTCGGTGTTCGGCACTGCCGGTCTTGCGGGCGTCGGCGGGCGGCTGCTGCTCGGTGTCGCGGCCGACCGTTTCGGCGCACAGAAGGTGTTGGTGGCCGGCCTCATCATGCAGGCTGCGATGATCAGCCTCTACCCATTGGCGCGCGATGCCGCGAGC
>JANORY010000814.1:0-2866 GCA_031415535.1 Burkholderiales bacterium
TTCAATGCCATGCGCCACCGTCAGAATCGGCCAGCCGGTCTCGGTTTGCCAATAGTTATCGATGATCGGTCGACCCAAGCCCTCGCTGATCCAACTCGAAGTAGGTTCGTCGAGCGGCTCACCGGCTAAAAACAGCGCCCGCAACGACGACAGATCGTACTTTTTAAGAAAGGCCGGGTCATGTTTCTTCAGCACGCGAATCGCGGTCGGCGCCGAAAACATCACCGTGACTTTGTAACGCTCAACCAGGCTCCAAAGCACACCGGCATCCGGGCGAACCGGTGTGCCTTCAAACAAAATGGTCGCCATGCCGGCGATCAGCGGACCATAAATAATGTACGAATGTCCGACCACCCAGCCAATGTCACTGCTCGAAAAATAAGTCTCACCTTTTTTGCCGCAGTAGATATGTTTCATCGACGCCGCCAGCGCGACCGCGTAGCCACCCACATCACGTTGCACGCCCTTCGGTTTGCCGGTTGTGCCCGAGGTATACAGGATGTAGCTTACTTCATTCGATTCGAGCCAGGTCACCGGTACTTGTGCATCTCGGTGAATCGCTGATTGCTGCGCATAGTCGAGATCACGCGCGGCGACCCGCTTGAACGGCGCCAATCCGCGATCAACCATCAGCACCCGAGCAGGTTTGTGCTGCGACAGCTCAATGGCTTCATCCAACAACACCTTGTACGGCACCACCTTGCCGGCACGCGAGCCAGCGTCGGCGGACACGATCAACACCGGTTTGGCGTCTTCTATGCGGGTCGCCAGGCTGTGCGACGCAAAGCCGCCAAACACCACTGAATGGATAGCACCGATTCGTGCGCACGCCAGAATCGCGAATACCGACTCGGCAATCATCGGCAGGTAAATCAGAACACGGTCACCGCGCGTGACGCCAGCGGCCAACATGATCGCCGACATGCACATGATCTGCTGGTGCAACTCACGAAAGCTGTAAATCCGTTCAAGGTTGGTTTCGCTGGACACATAGATAAGCGCCGGCTGCTCGGCGCTGTCCGCTAAATGCCGATCGACCGCGTTATGGCACAGGTTGGTCATACCGCCACAGAACCAGCGCGTAAACGGCGGACGGCTGTAATCAAGAACCTGCCCGAACGGCTGGTGCCAGTCAATCAGTTTGGCCTGCTCAGCCCAAAAAGCCTCGCGATGCAGCAACGATCGCTCTACCGTTTCGTCTAAACGCATTTGGGGTCCAGGGGTCAAACTAGTGATGGGAAGTGTTCATCAATTAATGAGAAGTATTGATCAATCGACGCAGCAATTCTCGAATGGCACGCGTTTCATTGCGGGCCGACAACACACAGTCGGCGCCTTCGCGCAGCCAAAACTCAAGGGTCGCGGCCTGGCCAGACTGCTCAATCAGGAAAATCGGCATCTCGCTCAACCGCGTTTGCGACTCGCCGCGCAAACGCTTGATCAGTCGGGCACCATCAAATTGCAACCAGTTCGAATCGAGCAATACCAGCAATAATCCGGTATCCAACAATGCCCGTTCGAGCGCCTGCTCGCAGTCCTCGGCCTGCCACACCCGGACCGACTCGCCAATTGCCGCGTCCCAGGAGCGCGCCAGTACAGCCGATTGGGTACACAGCAGAACTGTTGTAGTTGTCAATAAATTCATTGTCTTGGGCGCGGAGCCTTTGACAGCTCGATCGCTTTCTCCTAAGTTGCAAAACTAGTATATCCGGCCGAGTCGTTTGGCGGCGATGTCGGCGGGTATCGAAATTATTGTCAGGAGTTCGGTGTGTACTGCATAGCTATGCGAAGAAGCGTTTAATGAGCTGCAAAGTTATTGGAGCGCTGGTTCTCGCATGCTC
This sequence comes from Burkholderiales bacterium, assembly GCA_031415535.1. GTDB lineage: Bacteria > Pseudomonadota > Gammaproteobacteria > Burkholderiales > Burkholderiaceae_E > JANLTP01. Next base: position 1,842 of record JANORY010000814.1, read on the forward strand.
GCTGGCGACTGGCCTGTTGGCGGGCCGTTCGGCGCGCGCAACTTCCGCGCCTCCTGAACTAAGCGAGGCAGAGAAAGCCGAGTTGATTGTCCGATCACTGGGCTTGCTGGGTATCGAGTATCGCTTCGGCGGCTCGACGCCGGCCGGCGGACTCGATTGCAGCGGCTTTGTTCGCCACGTGTACCAGGAGGCGCTAGGATTAAAGTTGCCCCGAACCACCGAAGAAATGAGCAATGTCGGCGAGCCCATCGAGCGCTCGCGACTGAAACCGGGCGATTTGGTGTTCTTCAACACCTTGGGACGGCCTTATTCACATGTTGGCTTATTTTTGGGTGACGACCGCTTTGTTCATGCGCCGTCGACCGGCAATGTCATCAGGATTGAGGCGCTGTCAGCGCGCTACTGGGCACAGCGTTTTGAGCTAGGCCGTCGCATTTCAGCCGCCGACAGTTTGACCGCGTTGGACCGTTCGGGACTGGATCAACTGATTCTGGCGCGCAGCAACGGTGCCGTGCCAACCTCAGCGCGTCAGCTTCGTGAGCAGCCCAGGCGAAGCCGTGAAGCTCGAGCGGAAGCGACCACCTTTGTTTCCAATCACTGAAACGAGGCGACGTTTGCGGTCATCACTATTTGATTTTGTGTTCATCCAGGCGCTTGCGACACCGCTCGGGGTCAACACAGACTCGCCAGTACTTCGGTGAATCAAGCCGATAGCGGGTCGTTTCAGGCGCGTCGCCACTGCGCATCTTGATCTGGATCGCACCGTGCCAATCAGAGCGCAACAGCTTGGCTTGCGTGCTTGTGTAGCGCAGCCACACTTTCGGATTCGGATGCTTGAAGCGGTTTCGATACCCGACTTGGAAAATCACCTGAGTCGGTGCCACCGCGTCCAGGAAGGCACGGGTCGACGAGGTTTGACTACCGTGATGCGGTGCCAAAAGGATATCGGCGCGCAGCTTTTCATCGGGCACGATCCGCAATAGTGCTCGTTCCTGGGCCGCTTCGATATCGCCGGCCAACAGCGC
>JANORY010000815.1:0-11648 GCA_031415535.1 Burkholderiales bacterium
GCAGGCTTGGGTTCGGGCGGCAGCACTGCGGTTCAGGGACTCGACTACCGCTTTGACTTGAACCGATCGTCGAGCGGCGGCTTCATCGACGACACGTCGAGCCGCAGTTGGCACCTGTCGGGCGGGCTCGACTACCAAGTAACCAGCGACTTCAAGGTGTGGGGTGCGCTCGAGTACAAGGAAGACCGCGCCAGCGCTTACTGGGGCACACCGCTGGTGCCGGTCGCGTTTTCAGCCAGCAATGCGACTCGCGGCATCGTGTCGGGCAGCTACGTCTCGAACTACAACGGCACCGATCTGGGCCCGATCACGATCGATGCGCGAACACTGCGCACCAACTACAACGTGCTCGACAATCGCAATTCGGCGCAAGAGCAGTTTGTGCGTGGCGGCTTTGATTGGACCTTGGCCAACGGTTTAACGCTGCGCAATCAGCTTTACCACTACCACGCCAAACGCGAATGGCTCAACAATGAAATCTCCGCCTTCAATACCGGCAATGGCCTCATCGACCGCGAGCGGTTCTATGTCGCCCACGATCAAAACCTGATCGGCAACAAGCTGGAGTTGCAATGGGACGCCAGCATCGCCGGTAAAAGCAATCGCATGGTCGCAATGCTTGATACCAGTTCACTGAACTTTGATCGCCCGGGTGCGGCGAACTTCCCGTTTGACAGTGTGCCGGTGGTCAATCCAGACCGTGGTGCCTACGGCCTGCTCACTACCCGCAAGCAAACCGCCGATATTCGCACCATTGCGCTGGCCGTCGAGGATCGGCTCAAGCTCACGCCAGCGCTACACCTGATCGGTGGGCTGCGTCACGAAACCATCGATCTCGATCGCAACTCAAGCAATGTCAGTGGTGCCAGCAATCCGAATTTTCCGTTCTCGACCAAGTTTCGCCCGACCACTGGCCGGTTAGGCGCAACCTATGAAGCCGTACCGGGTCTTACGCTCTACACCCAGTACGCGAGCGCCGCTGATGTCGCCGCCAACAACCTGTTTCTGTTGGGGCCGACCCAGCCGCTGCTGCTGACGCGCGCGCGCACCTACGAGGCTGGGCTTAAACATTTGTTTTGGGAACGCAAGGCAGAATGGAGTCTGGCGGTCTTCGACATCGAGCGGCGCAACGTCTACGCGGCGCAGGGCGGGCAATCGTTAAACATCGCGGGCAAGCAGCAATCCAAAGGGGTCGAGCTATCGCTCGCAGCGCGGCCGACCCTGCAGTGGACGGTCTGGGGCAATATCGCTCATACCCAGGCCCGTTACGCGAACTACGATTTCGCTGGCGGCTCGTTCTCGGGTAACACGCCGCCCAACGTGCCAAGCGTCGTCGCCAACATCGGCGCCTCGTATCGCTTCGAGGTGCCGACACCGCTCGAGATTGGCGGATCGGTGCGACACGTCGGCGATCGCTTCCATAGCGACGCCAATACCGTGAAGTTGCTGGCCTATACCGTCGCCGACGTATTCGCCGCCGCGAACATCGGCAAAGTGCGGGTGTCATTTCGAGTGCGCAATCTGACCAACGAAAAATACGCGGCGTGGAGCGATCCGTTCTATCCGGACCAGATTTTGCTGGGCGCACCGCGCAGCTACGAACTGTCGGTTTCGATGAAGTTCTAGTCGCGCCTCATGCGTGCGCTGGTTTTACTTCATCGCTGGCTGGGCGTCGCATTCTGCGGGCTGTTCGCAATGTGGTTTGCCAGCGGCATGGTCTTGCATTTTGTGCCGTTTCCGGCGCTCACTGAAGTCGAACGCATCGCCGGTCTGGCCTGGTTCAGCCCGCAGGACGTCAGCGTTTCACCCAGCGCAGCTTTGCAGTTGCTGGGTGAACGAAGGGTGCGGCGGCTGCGGCTCTTCGCAGCGGACGGCGGAACGGTATATGTCGCACTGCGCGATGACGACTCATTGGCCGCGCTTGATGCGAACACGGGCAAGGCGCTTGCGGTTGATGAGTCGTTCGCCTCGGCCCGTGTCCGAGCGCATTGGCGGGCCAGTAAGAAAGGCAACGCGCAGGGTCTTGCGTCGGCTGGCACCAAGGACCCGTTTCAGAGGCAAGGATTGGATGCACCTGCTGCGCGCGTCATCGCGTTGCAAGCCCACGATCAATGGACCGTGCCGAACGGCTACGATGCGCACCGCCCGCTGTATCGGGTGGCACTCGACGACGCCGCACGCACCGAGCTTTACGTGTCGTCGGTCACCGGTGAGATCGTTCTCGCTACGACTGGCACGCAACGCGCCTGGAACTGGATCGGCAGTGTGCTGCATTGGATCTATCCAACCGTGCTGCGTCAGCATTGGGTGGTGTGGGACCGCACGCTATGGTGGCTCTCGCTGGCGGCGATGATCGGTGCGCTTGCCGGCACGGTGTTGGGTGTGCTGCGGCTGCGTCGTATCGCGCCGCGTTCGCCCTACCTCGGTTGGATGAAATGGCACCACCTGTGCGGACTTGGCTGTGCGTTATTCGTGTTGACGTGGATATTTAGCGGCTGGCTGTCGATGGATCACGGACGCTTGTTCTCAAACGGCGCCCCGACCGACGACGAGCGCATGCGCATTGCGGGTCGTGCGCTGACGAGCAATGACTTGCCGGATCTTGCGTCACTCGCGGCTCGAGCATCGCTGGTTCGAGAGCTCGAGTGGTTTGCCTTCGCGGGCCAAGTCATGATGGGCTCGATCGATCAAACCGGTGCTCGTTTTATTCGCACCAATTCTCAGCAATCGAAGTGGCTTACCGACGCCCAAATGGCCGCCGCCGCACGCGCCTTGGGTAGCACATGTACCGCGGCACCGCTGCAACCAGGCGATCCCTACCCGGCCCGTTCAATTAGTGCTGGTGCGCCGGTGTATCGCGCGGTCTGTGGCGATACCTGGTTTCACATCGACAGCGCCACTGGCCGTGTGATCGAAAAGCTCGATGCTTCGCGTCGCAACTATCGCTGGGCGTTCCGGGCGTTGCATACTTTGGATTTTCCCGGGCTGGCCGAGCGCCCGGGGTTGCGCAGCGGCTTGATCGTGCTGCTGTGCGGTGCCGGTTTGGTGTTTAGTCTGACCGCAGTGGTCATCGGCTGGCGCCGGCTGGTGCGAAGCCTGCGCCTTCGGTGATTGATCGCCCTCGAGGTCTCGAGCAGGTCGATGATCGGCGAGCCGGCGCAGCGAACGAGGTTTGATAACAGGACAATTACAGGAACCCTCAGTGTTGGTGAGCCAGCATCGCGGCGGCAGCGCTGAAGGGGAACAAGCGGGGCACATCCGTGTCCGGGCTGACCGGGCCGACGTCGGCTGCAGCATAGGCCTGCCCCGTACCCCCATCCGCCATCATCTGAAACCGCGCCCGCTGCGCCCGCGCGCAAGTGCCCAGCACCCGCATCGTGCGCTCCACCACCGGCTGGCCGCTGACAAAGGGATTGGCCGCTGCAGGCGCCGCCGCCCGGGCCTTGAGCTTTGCCACGGTGCCGTCATAGGTGGGATGGTTGCTCAGGGGCACATCGATGCCCATCTCCGCCGCGATTGTGCGCATGCGCTCGGTCGCTGCAATGTAGCCATCGAGACGCCGCATGTCGCGCCCGAAATTGAAGGCCGTGCCGCCCCAGATCATGGCCTTGTGCAGCTTGCCGCCGCTGCGCACATCGAACACTGGCGAGATGGTTCCCAGCGTGTGTCCCGGCGTGATAATAAAGCGAATCGTGGAATCCCCTAGAGTGAGCGTGTCGCCGTCGTGCACGGCCATGTCGCGTTTGGGCGGGCGGTCCCAAAGCTTGGAGTCAAACTCCAGGCCGGTCTCCATCATCTTCCAGTCAATCTCGCTGGCCACCACGCGGGCACGGTAGCGATCAGCAATCATCTGTGCACCGCCGTAGTGGTCGCCATGACCATGCGTGACCAGCACATAGCGGATCTGCGCCGGATCCAGCCCGAGGCGGCGCATGCCGCCCAAGATGAGGTCGACCGCTTCCTTGGTGTTGTTCAAGGCGTCGATGAGGATGAGGCCCTCACTGGTCTTGAGCACCCAGGCGCTGACCCAGGTGGAACCCACGTAGTACAGATTGTCGAATGCCTGTCCCGGCTCGGGCGGCGGCTGGTTGATTAGCTTGTCCAGCCCCTCGTCCATGGCCGCACTGGGCGCTGCGCGCACGGCGGGTTGCGGGTTGCAAATGGGCATCAGGAACTTGAGGTCTTCACCGGCGACTTGGCGGGCATTGGCCACAAATTGATCGACCATGCCCTGCGAGGCGGGCGGCTCGGGTGTAGTGGTGCAGGCGACCAGCGCGGCAATGGCCGCGCTGCTCAGGGCGAGTGATCGGAACATGTCGTCTCCTTGTCCGTTTTGGGTACTGTACCTTCGGTGGCTTCTGGACGTCGAATGAGTCTACATCGGGATGTTTTTATGCAAACGTAGAAAAATCCGAAACCCCAATGGGTTTCAACCCCCGCGCTGCGCACGAGTAAAGCGTTCGGTCGGCACGCCCACTTGACTTGATCCGGCCGAGCGCCGACACAATGCGGTGCTGCCGCTACAATTTCGCGCATGCTACCCGAACAGAAACACCAACTGGCCCTCTGGATCGCCGACGCCGCCAATGAATTAAGTGCCGGCGCGCCAGAGCTTGCGGCGCTGAGTGCAGCGCAGATCGAGCTCGATCGTCCGAAACAAGCTAGTCACGGCGACTTGGCCTGCAATCTCGCCCTGCAACTGGCCAAACCGCTCAAAACAAGCCCCCGGCAGGTTGCTGAACGGCTGGCCGAGGGCTTGCGTGCGCGTGACACGCTTGGCCTGTTGGCGGCGGTCGAGATCGCTGGTCCCGGCTTTATCAATTTGCGTCTATCGGTCGCGGCACAACGGCAGGTGATTACTGAAGTACTCCGCCTGGCCGACCTGTTCGGCCGCAATGATCGAGGTCAGGGCGCACCGGTTCTGGTCGAGTTTGTATCGGCCAACCCGACCGGCCCCTTGCATGTCGGCCATGGCCGGCAGGCCGCGCTGGGCGATTCGCTGTCGTCGTTGCTGGCTGCCAACGGATTTAAGGTCACCCGCGAGTTCTATTACAACGATGCCGGTGCACAGATTAACCATCTGGCGCTATCGGTACAGGCCCGGGCCTGCGGCATCCTGCCCGAGTCTGACGAGTTCCCGGCTGACGGCTATCGGGGCAGTTACATCAGCGACATTGCCCATGATTATTTGGCCGGCAAAACGGTTACGGCTGATCGGGTCGAGGCCATCACAGCGACCAGTGTCCTCGATGATCTGGACGCGATCCGCCAATTTGCGGTGGCTTATCTGCGGCGCGAACAGGACATCGATTTGCAAGCCTTCGGCGTTCGATTCGATAACTACTTTCTCGAATCCTCCCTGTATCAGGATGGTCGCGTCGATGCCGCTGTAAAGACCTTGGTGGCGGCCGGCAAGACCTTTGAAGAAGGTGGCGCTTTGTGGTTAAGAAGTACTGACTACGGTGACGACAAAGACCGGGTCATGCGCAAATCCGACGGTGGCTATACCTACTTTGTACCCGATGTGGCTTATCACCTGGCCAAGTGGCAGAGAGGCTTTGGCAAGGTGATCAATGTACAAGGCTCAGACCATCATGGAACCATCGCGAGAGTAAGGGCAGGCTTACAAGCCAGCAATTCAGAGATACCGAAGCAGTTTCCGGACTATATCCTGCATAAGATGGTCACGGTCATGAAGGGCGGCGAGGAAGTCAAGATCTCAAAGCGCGCCGGCTCATACGTCACTTTACGGGACCTGATTGAGTGGAGCGGAGGCTGGTCGGATCATTCAGTTGGCGATCACTCGCTTACGGCGGAACAAGCACTGCTTCGAGGCCGCGATGCGGTGCGGTTCTTTCTGATTTCGCGAAAAGCCGACAGCGAGTTCGTGTTTGATGTTGACCTGGCGCTGGCCCGCAGCGACGACAACCCGGTTTATTACGTTCAATATGCCCATGCCCGGATTTGTTCGGTATTCGCGCAAGCCGGGTTTGACGCCGATGCAATCATGAACCCGGAGTACCTGGCGGAGGCCTTGCGCGGAGCTGATCTGACGCTATTGGTAGCGCCGCGCGAAATGGCGCTAATGGCCAGCCTGGCGCACTATCCTGAGCGGATTGTGACCGCATGCGAGGAATTGGCACCACACTCAATCGCTTTTTATCTCAAAGACTTAGCAGCCGAACTTCACTCTTACTATAATGCAGAGCGGTTTCTCGTGGATGACGGGAATCTGCGCCTGGCGCGGCTGGCATTGTTGGCGGCCACCCGGCAGGTGCTCAAAAATGGTTTGACTTTGTTGGGCGTATCAGCACCCGCAAAAATGTGAGGCAGATTGATGAAAATATCCAGATCCTTGGCGCGCCGCCGGGAGAAGGGCGGCACGATCCTCGGTTTTATGGCGGGTCTGATTTTTGGCCTGACCATTGCCGTGTTTGTGGCGATCTTTGTGACCCGCGCGCCAGTGCCGTTTGTGAACAAGGTCGGCAAGTCCTCTGACCGAGTCACTGAACCGAAATCGGCCGCCGATGCGCCGGATCCCAACAAGCCCTTGTACTCGAAAAATCGTCCCGGCGGCGGGGCTGGCTCGTCCGAGGCACCCTCTGCGCCGTCGGTTCTGGGCGGTATTTTGAATAATCCCGATAACAAACCGGCACCAAAGCCCGCCGGCCCGACCGCGCTGCCACCCGTTGCGGTGGCGCCGGCGACCGCACCGAGTACGCCGCTGCCTGCGGTTTCCGGCACGCCCGCGCCAGAAACCAAACCTGCGGAACCACCGAAAGATGACAAAACCAACTACACGCTGCAGGCAGGTGCCTTCAAGCTTCAAGAAGATGCCGACAGCATGAAAGCGCGTCTGGCGTTGATTGGCTTTGAGGCCCGAATTCTGACGGCCGAGGTTAATGGCCAATCACTTTATCGGGTCCGGGTTGGCCCCTACGTAGGGCTTGAAGACATGAACAAAGTGCGAGTCAAGCTGGCCGAAAGCGGTATTGAAGCATCGGTGATTCGCCAGCGCTAGGAGGGTGTCGGGTTCCCGACACCCTCTCAAGGAAACGCCGGGCCGCTCCTATCGCCTCTGTCAACGCCCTCGTGAGGCTTATACGTTGATCGCTTATCCAAGGAGTTCGCATCCATGAGTCGCGTTAATTTTCAAACCCGCACGTTTCTGAAGTGTTCACTGTTCAGCGCCGTGGCTGCTGCCCTGTCGCCGGCGGTACTGGCGCAGCGCAAAACGCCTACGCCCGGTGCCGAATACAAACTGATTACGCCGCCGCAATCGGTTGATACGGCGGGCAAGATCGAGGTGCTTGAGTTTTTTTGGTATGCCTGTCCGCATTGCGCGGCGATCGAGCCGGTCTTCAAGGAATGGGTCAAACAACTGCCGGCTGACGTGGTGTTTCGCAAAGCGCATGTGCCGTTCAACGAGATCAAACATCAACAGATGTTCTACACCCTTGAGGCGATGGGCAAGGTTGACGAATATGGTGACAAGATTTTCGCGGCCATTCACGACGAAAAGAATCGGATGGATTCGCTCGACAAGATCACTGCGGTATTGACCAAGGCCGGCATCGACAAGAAGGCGTTCACCGAAACCTGGGAATCGTTCTCGGTGCAGACGCGGATGCGCAAGGCCAGTTCAATGGCCGCGACCTACAAGATCGAATCGGTGCCCAGTGTGGTGGTGAACGGCACATACTTGACGTCGCCTTCCTCGGCCGGAGGTAACCAGGCCATCTTGCAAGTGATCGATCATTTGATCGCGCAGGAACGAATCAAAGCGAAGAAATAATAAGCGCCGCTCATGAGCCGGCATTGAGGGCGACATCGTCATGAGCAAAACTTGAGCGAAGCGGTGCGAATTGTCTCGCTGGTGCCAAGCCTGACCGAGTTGCTGTGCGATCTCGGTTGCGCCCCCTTGATGGTCGGGCGTACTGGCTACTGTATTCATCCGGCCGGTGTGGTCGAAAAAATCGCCAAGGTTGGTGGCACTAAAACGCTTAACTTCGAAAAAATTCGACGACTCAAGCCGACTCATCTGGTTGTGAACATTGACGAGAATGAGAAGCCGGCGATCGATCAATTGCGCGAGTTTGTACCGCACATCGTTGTGACGCATCCGATCGAGGTCGACGACAATTTTGAGTTGTACCGGCGCTTCGGAATACTCTTTGATTGTGAAGCGAATGCTGAAGCACTCTGCGAGCGACTACACCGGCAGTTGCTGCAGATTGACTCGCACAGTTTCATCAAGCGGCGCGTGGTCTACCTGATCTGGAAGGATCCCTGGATGACCATCACTGCCCAGACCTATGTGGCACGCATGTTGGCGCGAGCAGGCCTCGACATTGTCAGGGTGCCGAACACCGAACTGCGCTACCCGAGTTTCGAATGGTCGCAACTCGAGCTGACCCAAGACGATGTGGTGTTACTGTCGAGCGAACCGTTTCGGTTTGACATCACGCATGTTCAGGAATTGCAGGCGATGCCGCAACTTGCCGGCTGCGAGGTACGCTTGATCGATGGCGAAATGACCTCCTGGTACGGTTCGCGCGCGATCGCGGGTCTGGACTATTTGAATCGCTTCAGACAAGAGCTGGATCGGGCTAGCGTTCGTTAATCGGAAAGGCCGTATGACGCCATGAAATTTTTTCAAACCGTTTCGGTGTTGATTGTCCTTGCCGCACTAAGCGCGTGTGCCCTCAATCCGCTGCGAAGCTCACGCTTGCCCGAGGCCGGGATTGAACCGGGGGTCATCGTGGAAGCGCCGGCGAGCGGCAGCAGTTCGGCCTCATCGACAACGGCGAGCGCACCGAGCGGCGGCAGCGCCGCCTCGGGACCGTTGCTGCCGCCCAAGCCGGTAGCCCCCGCGCGTCAGGACTCGCCTGGCGCAACCAGCCGCCGTGGAGCGTACTACATGGATGACGGTCCGGGTACCGAGCCGGCCCCCGATCATCGCGCGATTGCCGACGCGAAGCCGAGACGCGAGCCTTTGCTGGCGCGAGCTAATCGACCCTATGCCGTGTTCGGTCGCAGCTATCAACCGATGACCGCGTTGGTGCCTTATCGGCAACGTGGCCATGCGTCGTGGTACGGTCGCAAATTTCATGGTCAAAAAACCGCCAGTGGTGAGGTCTACAACATGTACGCGATGACCGCTGCTCATCCGACCCTGCCGATACCCAGCTACGTTCGGGTGACCAACACGCGCACTGGTGAGCGCGTCGTGGTTCGAGTCAATGATCGCGGACCTTTTTTAAATGATCGCCTGATCGATCTTTCCTATACGGCTGCCGCCAAGTTGGGCTACATCAATGCCGGCAGCGCTGAAGTGGAAGTCGAACTCCTTGCGCTACAGGATCTGGAACCAGTCGGCACCGTGGTACAAGTTGCGCAGAGTTCCGCCGTGGAGAAAACTGCAGTAGAGAAGACAGCAGTAGAGAAGACCGTGACGGAGAGGATCGCGGCCGAGAAAGCAGCCGTTGAGAAGAGAGCTGAGCCGATTGTTATCGCTGTGGTCGCCGCCAACGACGTGCTGACTCCGCCCGCCGAGATTCGCGAGGAACGGCTGCAGGTTGAGGTTACTGTGAAGCAGGATGAAACACCGACACCGACACCGACACAGGCACCTGTGATGGTCGGCGCGAAGCCAAGCGCGGTTGCAATTGCGGCAGCGGAGAAGTTACCGGCCACGCCTTCGGTTCCCGCAACCATAGTGATGCCGAGTTCAGCCGCGTCGGTCACCGCGCCGGCCCAAGCGCAAGCCTATTTGCAACTCGGCGCGTTCAGCACTTCGGAGAGTGCCGAATCAACCCGATCGAAAGTCCGCAAACAACTGGACTGGATCAAGCAGCCGATTGAAATAATCAGCGAGAGCGGCTTGTTCAAGTTGCGTGCCGGCCCTTATGGAAATCGAAACGACGCTAACGTAATGGCCGAAAAAATTCGAATCGCTACCGGTTCGAAGCCATTCTTGACGACGCGTTAGCGTGATACGCCACACAAGTCTCCGCTTGATTGGCGACCTTAGTCGGTTGGCGACGCAGAGATTCGCAGCGCAAGCTGATAGAGCGCTCGATGTTGCAGACCGGTCAGGTTCTGGGCCAATTTGACCGCTTGACTCAGTGGTACTTCACTCAGCAGTCTGGCCAACAGTTCGCGGGTATTCAAGGTGTGAAGCTGTTCCTCGACGAGGTCTTGCACAGGATCGAGTGCATCGGAACCATTTGGTGATTTCGCGGGATCGACTAGCGCGGCAATTGCCAGTACAAACTCGCCGCGCTGGCGATGTTCACTGGCAGCGATCCATTGCGGCGCAGCGCTTAAGGGGCAGCGATGAATTTCTTCAAAAACTTTGGTGAGTTCGCGCCCCAATACCAACTCGCGCGCCGGCCCGAAAACGTCGAGCAGGCTGGCGATACATTCTTCGATGCGATGCGGCGCTTCAAAGATCAACAGGTGGGCGTGGCCCTGATCGACCCAGGACTTCAGCGCAATCAGCCGTGCGCGGCGCAGTTTGTCGCGTGCCGGCAAGAATCCCTCAAACACAAACGGACCTGGCGCGAGACCGCAGGCGCTCAATAGTGCGATCGGTGCGCTCGGACCCGGAATCGGACATACCTTAATGTTGGAATGGTGTGCGGCGCTGACCAGGATGGCCCCAGGGTCGCTGATCGCAGGTGTCCCTGCATCGCTGACCAGCGCGCCGCTTTCGCCGGCCCGCAGCCGCTCAATCAACCGCGCGCTGACTTGCGACTCGTTGTGCGCGTGAAGGGAAATCAACTGTGCCGTGCTGCCGACATGATTCAACAGCGTTCGTGTCACACGGGTATCCTCGGCCGCTACCCAAGCTACCTGGCATAGGCTGTCAATAGCCCTTTGGCTTAAATCTGACAGGTTACCGATTGGCGTCGCGACTACATATAATGAACCTGAAGCTAGAGGATTCGCGGCGGCATCAGGTACTTCAGTCAATCGGGCTGTACGGGTGTTTCGTGTCGTTCGGCGAGGGTTCATTTTGATGAAATCTGATTTTCGACGACTTCTGCTGCGCGTGATGTGTGGCTGGGTTGCATATGGCTTGGCATGGGTGGGATTGTTAGCCCCATTCTCGGCATTCAGCCAAACTTCCACAAATCGGTCGGCCAAAACGACTGCACCGGTGTCCGCTTCCGTATTTCGCAGCATGGGTTCCGGGCCGACTCGCATTGCGGTTCTACTCGAAACGCAATCGCAGTCGTTCGGCAAGGCCGCCGCCGCAGTTATCGCCGGCATTAAGTCCGCCCATGCGCGCGATGGCCAGGGCATTACGGTCGATGTGATCTCAGTGTCGGACTCCGGCGATGATGTTGACCAGCTTGTGAACGCCTTGCCGTCGCGTGGCTATAGCTTTGTGATCGGGCCACTGACCCGCAACGGTGCCAATGCGTTGGCCGACCGTGGTGCCTTGCCCCTGCCAGTGCTGGTGTTGAATCATCCGGTGTCGGCGCCGCAGCCGGGCACCGAGCCGCAATGGATCGCCAAAGCCCGTGCACATTTCGATGGCGAAGTCTTGCTGGCGGTGGATCTTCTTGCGGTCGAGGCCTGAGAATCCATAGCAGCCTTTTAATCAAGAACGTCCAGTCCTGAAAACCAATCGGCCCGCC
>JANORY010000816.1:0-23684 GCA_031415535.1 Burkholderiales bacterium
CGGCCATGAACAAGCTGGCCGACGTCCCGCGCTGGTCATGTCACAGACCGCTTATAACCAGCGCTTAGGTCGCGCTTTTGTGTGCCCTATCACGTCGAAAGTGAAGGGCTATCCTTTTGAAGTTGCGATTAACACCCAATCCGTGCGCGGCGTAGTGCTAAGTGATCACCTCAAAAATGTGGACTGGACGTCTCGGGGCACAGCCCTGACGGGCGAGTTCGCGTCTGCTGCGGAACTGCAGATGATCTGGCTGCTTGTTGAGAGTATTGTCAATATCAACTAACGTCGGTGCCTGGGCCGTTTCTATCAATAACGGCTTAATTCACCGGTTCAGACCGTGGTTCGCTTCGCGATGACAATCTAAGCTTAGTCGATAGATTTCCGTGGCTGGCCGCTCGTGATATTATGTGTACCAAAATACAATTTGGTACACATAATGCGCACAAATATCGAGATAGACGACAAGCTCATGAAGGATGCGTTGAAGGCTACGGGCGCCAAAACCAAACGTGAGGTCGTGGAGCTCGGCTTGAAGACCTTGGTGCAGCTTCGCGCGCAGGAAAAGGCCCGCGAACTCAGGGGGAAGATAACCTGGGAAGGTGACCTGAATGCAATGAGGGCTGACCGTTGATTCTGGTTGATTCCAGCGTATGGATCGACTACTTCCGTTCGGCTGACACGCCACAGGTCGCGCTCTTGGATTCCTTATTCGGGCGTAGTTTGCTCGCAGTGGGTGATTTGATTGCCGCAGAGTTGCTCCAGGGCGTTGCGGACGAGCAAGCGTACAGGTGGGTCAAGAAAACCTTGGATGCTTTTGAGCACATTGATCTCGCTGGCTACGACCTTGCGGTCAAGGCTTCCGAGAACTACCGGTCGTTGCGAGCGGTGGGCGTCACCATACGGAATACCATCGATACGCTCATTGCCACTCGGTGCATTGAGGATGGGTTAACGCTTCTTCACGCAGACCGAGATTTCTTGCCGTTTTCGAAGCATCTTGGATTAAAGGTGGCGTATTCAGACTAAGCTAAATGGCTGATTACATTTGATTTATACGGTGGTACGATTCGCATATGGGTTCATTTGACATCACCTTTATTGAATCTCTGGTCGCTGCTGGCATTCCCCGCGAGCGCGCGCAAATCTTGACGGAACAGTTGCGTTCGGAAATCGTGGCTCAATTCTCGCTTCACGCCGAAGCTATGGCGACCAAACGAGACCTCACCGAACTTGAGATGAAGCTGATGCGGGAACATGCCACGACGCAGGAGCGGATCTCCCAAACTAACGAACGCATCTCGATTTCGGAAGCCCGACTGAGTTCGGAAATCTATTCGGTGAATTTGAAGATCGCAGAGTTGAGCACGCAGTTGAATCTGAAGATATCGCAATCGAACGAACGAATTGCCGAAACACACTCGCGCATCGCTGAAACAAAAACAGAAACTCTTAAATGGACCTTGGGCTTCATGGTGGCCCAAACCGGGATTCTCTTCGCGGCGATCAAATTCGCGGCCTGAAAACGCCTCTTCGTATGAGCTCGTTTTACACAACTTTCATCGAAGCAATGGTCGACATCGGCATTCCGCGTGATCGTGCTCAATACTTGAGCGAGCTTTTACGTTCGGAAATTGTTGCCCGGCACTCGCTGGTCGCTCAGGTTGCCGCCGCCGAACGCGAGGTGGCCGAACTCAAGTTGCAGACCAAGCAAATCCGCGCCGAGAGCGAGGAACGTATTGCGCAGTCAGATGAACGCATTGCGCAGTCGGATAAACGCATCGCACAGTCGGATGAACGTATCGCCGAGATGATCAAAGCTCGCGAAGGCGGTGTTGCAACTGACCGGTAACGATTTCAGCCTTTCGCGATGTTCGCCGCGATGTTGACCGTTATCCAGCGGCTAAGCGCGTCTTCGCTGATATTGCCGGCGGCCAGTTCAAGAATGGTGTGGGTCGCGTCGGCAGACTTAGGCTCGATCGGAAGTCCATTCTTGGCCATGAACACAATAATCGCAGCAAATGCAGCGCGTTTGTTGCCGTCCACAAAAGGATGATTCTTCGCCAGCCCAAACCCATAGGCTGCCGCCAGCACGGCCAGATCACGCTCGCCATAGCCCCATTTATTGCGCGGTCGATCGAGCGCCGACTGCAATAAGCCGACATCGCGAATGCCGGCGGGACCACCGAAGACGACAAGCTGTTCATGATGAATGCGCGTTACCTGAGACTCAGTCAGCCATCTCGGCTCATTCACTTTGCCAAGGCCTTAAAAACCGACGCGTACTTCCTCATCGCATCGCGTGCGATCTGCATCGTCTCTTCGTCATCGTCCGAGCACGGCGTAAGCGTAATCGACTGATCCGGTCCTTCCGTCACCAGTACGCTGTCACCCCGCCCAAGCCGTAACCGCGCCAGCAACTCTTTCGGCAAAATAAGACCGGTAGAGTTTCCGATTTGTTTGATTTCGAGGCGCATGGGCGTAGTTCCGGTAGATTAGGCGAATGTTGTACAGAAAGTATAACTCCGAGGTATTAGAGGTGCAAGACGATGTCGGCCGCTGCTCGCTACCGCCTGCTACGCTCGGTGCGGGCCGTTTGCAGTGGCCCGATCGAACGACAACGCGTTACTTCCACCATCCCGTTGCGAGGACGCTTGTAATCCGGGGATGAGATCGAAATTATCGTGACCGGGCCGCGTCAATTTCGAGTGGAAAGCGACCTCAGTCGCGAACGGGCGCTTGCCTGACTCCGAGCACTGAAGAAACCCTTGCCAAAGGGATTCAGATTTGATCGGGACGAGGCGCATGCCCGGTAAGCGATTTTTCGATACCCGTATTCTGATTTATGCCTTCGCCTGCGGCGATCCCCGATGTGCCCTCGCCGAGTCGCTACTTGCCGAAGGTGGGCTGATAAGTGTGCAAGTGCTTAACGAGTTACTTGGCCCGGCGCGCCCGCTGACCGCAGCCGTTCATGCAAATGCGGTAGTCCTCGCGCGGGATCAAAAGCTGTCGTTTTATGACGCACTGATTGTCTCGGCTGCATTGGACGCCGGCTGCCAATCGCTGATCACCGAGGATATGCAGCACGGTCAGAATTTTGGTGCACTAACCATTGAGAATCCATTTCGCAGGTAAATTCGCGGGTATGCGGCTGATTAAACTTAATGGATTCGGTGCAACGTCAAATTTTCGGCTGGTAAGCCTCATTGACACTGGTCAAGGCCGCCGTAACCAGTGCTTCCGACAGGAAATAGCCGCCTCGTTTCATTTCAGCCAACAATGGACCGAGTTCGCCGACCAAACCACGGCGGCGCGCTGTGACTAATTCTGCGAGCGTACCGACAATTTTTAAACCACGTTCGCTTGCAACTTGGCGACCGCGTCGCTCGTCGATCAACAGGATGGCGTCGAGCGATTCGGCCAGTTCGATCGCCGCAGATTCGCCATCACCTAAAGTCTCAATTCGAACGCCGCAGAAGCGCCACTTCGGTGACGGACGGCTCAACCACCCTAACTTGAACGCATGTTCGATCTGTACCGCACCCGGCTTGTCTCGGCGCGACAGACATTCGGCTTCAACAACACTCGCCACGAAAACGCGCTCGTGCATTTGTGAAAGTACTTGAATCGAATCGGCTAACGCCAAAGCGATCAGCGGGCCAGCGTCGGCAACGATCAGATCACTCAAGCAATTTCAGCTCGCGCTCAAATTCTTCGGGGGAATAGTCGACGACAGGGATCATTAGTCGGCCAAGCACTTCGATGAACTCGATATAGCTCACGCCAGCAATCTTGGCCGCCAATCCTAGGCTGACCGAGTGAGTTTTGAACAGTTCGATCGCGAGCGCAAGCCCCACCCCATTCTCAAGCAGGTGCCCACTCATTGGAATGGTCACGCCGATCGTTTTGCCGTGCTTGGTGATCAACGCCAGATTGCCGTTTTCGAGCTCGCGCACCAGTTCGCCTGATCGATCGCGCAGGTCACGAATTGAGAAATGGTTCATTTTTTAATTGTACCTCGAATTGTAGGGCAAATTTTGATCAATACGTCATCAAACGGATTCCTTGAACCGGTCGCTCGGGCACTTACAACAATCGCAGATGCCGAGCCTGGGCACCCGGCACAGCGCTTAACGCGACATGATGATCAAACGACGCCAAAGCAGCGTTATGGCTCACTGCGAGCGCCAGTAGATAAGCATCGGTGATCTGGTTGTGCCCCATGATTCTCGACCAATTCAGGGCATTGGCTTCACGCAAACTGACTTCGCAGTGCCAAAATTCGTGGTCGATTTCCGTGCAGGCAAGCGCGAGCTTTTCGCGAACGGCATCAAACCCCGGCGGCGCTCTTTTGCTGTACCCAGGCAAGTTAAGCACCCTCAAGACGCCGTTCTCGGTCAAGGCGCAGGTCGCGATTTTCAACCCCGGCGACTCGAACAGCGCCATTGCTTGACGGTTATGGATATGTGCGTCGTCGAATAGGGCCACCCAAACATTGACATCGAGGAGTAGGCGCACGGTTTCAAAGGCCCTCTTGGTCCATCAATTTTCGTACGTGTTCTGAAGTAATCAGTTCGTCCCGAACCGGCAGCACCGAAAAGCGGCTTTTGAGTGGCTGTGAATCGGCTGGCTGCATACGCTGCGCCCGACAGCCCTCTCGGACCAGTCTCGAAACCGCCTCGCCCAGCGAAATCTGATCAATTCTTGCGCGTTGACGTGCGATTAGCACGACGTCGTCGGCCAGTGAAAGCGTAGTTCTCATGTTCTGATGCTCTTTGTGATGCGAAAGCATCATAATAGCATTTGCGCATCCAAGCGGAAGTGGGGCGATCAAACACCAGTTGGAAAATGCCTACGGAATCGATGGGGCCAAGATCGAAAATCGAACGGACTCATAACTTTCGCTGTGCAGCAGTGCGAATCGGAACGTCAACCGCGCGTCCGACCAACTACTACACAAATCGCCTCCAACGCACGAGTCAATAACACTGTCCAATCAGCGTCATCCAACAATTGCAGTCGCATAGTCTCTGCGGCCTTGCCGTCGAATCGATCGCGAAGCAATGACGGGTTTGTTTGTTCGTGTCGATTTAAGGGCGCTCGGGCAGCCAGGAGTTTTATCGGATTAAAAATCTGATCGCGCATCGACATCGACGTGCCGCGCCACGCAGCGGGTTCGGCCTGCACCGCTGCCATGAATCCGGTGGCCCAACGGGCCGTGCGCTCGTGCGACTCATCGACAGCGAGGTCGTCCCCCAGCCAGCAGTCGATTAGCTTGTTCGATCGATCCGACTGCCGGCGCTGCGCCAGTCGGCGGTCGAAATATCAGCGACACCCACGTGCTTGAGCCGACTCTCGCGGGCGATATCGCAACCCCGGTAATGACGCC
Source organism: Burkholderiales bacterium (assembly GCA_031415535.1). Lineage (GTDB taxonomy): Bacteria > Pseudomonadota > Gammaproteobacteria > Burkholderiales > Burkholderiaceae_E > JANLTP01. The sequence goes on from JANORY010000816.1 coordinate 5,387, forward strand.
GTGCATATAGATCGGATCGCCGCCGATCTCGTCGTATTCACGTCTGGCATCGCTGACGCGCTCAGCCAGTTTGACCGGGTCGTCAGTGCGACTAAACTGGTAGTGCGGCTGTGTGCCCTGCGGTTGCGCTTGCGGCTGCGGTTGCGGTTGCGGCAACGCCACCAACCACTCGATTGCGCCGGCGTCTCTCCAACAGTCGCGCATAGCGTCTCGGTAATCCCAAGCCTCGCCTCGACCACCAACGGTCACAAAGCCGCTGTCGAGTTCACGCGGCCGAGCATAACGCTCAGCCAGCAGTGCCTTACGAATCTCTGTCAGATCGCGGCCGTCATCCTGCCAAATAATTTGCGCTTCGTCACGTCGATTCAAGCTAAAAAGCGCCAGCAAATAATTGGCCTTCATGGGGCCGATCGAGTCCGGATAACGCTCACAAATGGCCAGCGCCTTTGCCGCCTGTGATTTCTCAAGCAGACGCGTGGTCAGCCAGTAGCGGTTGTTATGGTTGTCGTTCGGATTAAGCCGTAGCATCCAGGTCATCAGCGCATCAATTGTTTGATCGGAGTGATGCAATCGAAGGCGTGCATCGATTTCACGCGTGATCAGTCGCAGCGCGGGCCGATTGTTAAGGATGACCCAAGGCAAGATAAGCGCTTGCGGTTGTTCAGACTGAAAATCCAGCCGAAGTTCGGCCGGCAAAATCGCGTCGAGTATTGCCCGAGCGCGCTCGCCGCACTTGATGGCCATTGCCGCCCACGGCGGCTCGATTTCGCCCATTTCGCCAAACGCCTGCGCCAAGTCGTCGAGCACGGCAAAACTTTGCAAGGCGAGCGGGTGCTCCACTAAAAACAAGCTGGCTTGCGCGAGCTGTTCGCAAAGATCGGTGGCGTCGCCAATCAGGGAAGTCAAGTCCGGGTGAGCGACCAGAAATTTCGAGCGCCACTGCGTTTCAAGCTTGGCTATTACTTTTGCATGCGGACCCGCAAGTTGCAGTTCGAGACTGCGGTACTTGACTGCAACTCGTAGACGACATCAAAGGGTTGGCGCGCGTCGATGAGCGGGCGCAAATGCGCGAGCACTTCCGGCTCGCCTTCGCTAGGGCTCGAAAACGCATGCACCGGATTTTCTGCGATCTCGACCAAACGATCGGGCTGCAAACGCAAGGACTCGTGAAACAGCGCCCACGCGGCCTCCCAATCGCCCTGATCGGCGATCATGGTCACCTTGCGTTGGCGTGCGGCGCTGGCGAGCGTGGCGTCTTTGTGATGCATCAAGGCATCGGTCAGCTCGCCGCCAGCCTAGGAGTCTGTCGGACTTGAAATGGGGGCCGCAGCGAAGAGTACCGGGATTGGCTGCAAGGCGCGATTCGAGGTCGATATCTCGTGATATCGACCTCGAATCGTAACGCCGCAGACGGCCCGGCACTCTTCGCCCGAAGGGTTTGACCAGAAAGCGCCCTCACGGTCGCCCGCCGAGGGGGAAATAGCCCGCTATTACCCCCTCGTCGGTCACCCGCGATCATCGCTTTCTGGTCAAACTGCGACCCCCATTTCAAGTCCGACAGACTCCTAGGGTCGGTTGCGGCAACGCCGACCACAGGCTAAAACCCATTGCACCGGCGAATTGTTCAAGTGTTTGTCGGTTCGCAGCAACCGCACTCCCCTCGAGCAGCGACGGTGCGAGTTTCGGTGCATACAGCCGGAATCGGGTTCATTTTTCTGCATCTTTGGCTATTTTTCGGGATTCTGAGTGTTCGGCAGTCTTGGACAATTTTATTCAATCGGCTCGCTACATTTAATTTCACTAGTCATAACGAACACATAGCGCAGACGCGTTCACACATTGCCGAGTCGAGCACTGTTCGATTCCGGTAGGGTGAACCGCCGACCCATCGTAAAGTCATCGATTAAGGCCGCACGGACCCGCGCTCCCATACGGAGTAGTTGCCGATATCCGTCATGTGCCGCGCAAAGGTCGCTCTTAGCATCTCGTCTAACGCGCGCGACCCGGCTACCGGGTGGGCATCATTGATCGGGTCACCATTCAACAGCACGATCCGCTCGACGCCGCCGGCGCGCAGTTCGGCGATCATCTCGCGCTGGACCGAAACCGAGGTCGTAACCGCCGCATCGAGACACCAAAAGTAGGTGGCGGGATTACGCTCGGCAAGAAAGTAAAGCATCGAATCATTGAGAACGAAGACGTCGTGGCGGCCGGCTCCGCTGTAGAGCGGGCTCTTCGGATTTCCGTAGTTGAGGGTCGCGATAATGGTCGTGTATTGGTCGATCAGGGTTCTTTCGGCACGCATTCCGAGGCCACGACCAAAGGGGACGTCAACCCGCTCGACGCCTTGCATGACCCAATTGTGGTGAAGCGGAACGGGAACCATCGCCAGCGTCGCGGCCGCCATGACAGCCGCTGCCAAGCGGCTGAGCCGACTTAGGGACCAATTGATAGAACTTTGAACCAGCGCGGCCATAGCGCCGCCCACAAACACCAAAGGAATGATGTGCGTCGTGTCGGTTCTGCCTGACGCGTAGACGCCAAAACCCACTGCTGTGAGCAGCAGCCAAATCCTCGCCGGCGCGGCGGCGTCGGTGCGGCCGATCGCCTGTGTCAACTGCAGCAAGACCCCTGCAGCGGCTACCAACGGAAAGTAGTAGCGCCAACTGCTGAGCGCGTTGCCGAGCGCTTTACGCAGGCCTTCATCGTAGAACTGTTGCCAACTGTTGGTCTGCCACAGCGCCGGCCAGGGAAGGGTCGCGTGGTAAGTGCTGTAGAACGGGTAAATGAACAGACTGTCGAAGGCCCGAGTGCCGCCGAGGAACAGGAACAGCGCGAGCACCGGTCCGGCAGTGCCGAGCGCGACGCCAGCCATCGTCATCGCGCCGAGCATTCGTCGAGTGCCCAGGCGAGTGTCCAGGCGAGTGCTAATGCGAGCGCCAATGCTAGCGCCACCGGCGAGTAAAAGCCAGGTCGCCCACGCGGCGACCGCACCGTAAAATGCCAGATCGGCGCGCCACAGCGCGGCGAGCCCGAGCAAGGCACCCGTGCCTGCTGCGCCGTTCACGGAGGCACTCGGCACTGCGCGCACCAAAACGTTTGCCGCGATCATCAGAAACATCAGCGCGCCGGCGACCTGTGGCGTGACCCAAGTCGCGCTGAGAAACAAGCCAACCATGGCAAGCGGGACGACGGCGATACCGCAGGGCAACCAGCGCTTGCTCGATGGCGCGACCAAGGGATACGCAAATGCCAGCGCCAGCGCCACCAGAACAGCGGTCAGTCCGCGCTCGGCCAGAATGGTGATACCAGTCAGCTTGAAGAGCGCAGCCAGCACAAAAAATGCGGCCGGCGGGTATGGCGCATAGAAGTCAATCAACGGCCAGCGACCCTTGAGGACCTGCTCCGCGCCCAGGACAATCAGCCCCCCGTCGTACGAGTTGAAGTCCAGCCGGATCATCGGAAGGCTGAACCCCAGCGCAATGGCGAAGCACACCAGTGAGCCCGCCACAAGCCAAGGCCATCGCCGGTTTGCATTCAAACTCAACTCCTCGGGTCTGCGCTCATTAGGATCGGCGAACGTATCGGATTATCTGGTAAATCGCCGGACCTTGCGGCCGCTAAAGTGCGAGAAACCGTGCCTATTCACAAATGATGCCAGCCGACCTAGACTATAGGCACAATTGATTTCCAATGTTCAGATTGTTCCAATGATCTTCCTATGAACGCCGTTCTTCACTCAAGCCGCCGCCCCATCTCTGTCGAGGAGTTTTTTCGCATGGACGAGGCAGGCATCTTTGGTCCTGAGGAACGCGTGGAACTGCTGGACGGGGAGATCTACGCTATGCCACCCATTGGCTCGCATCATTCAGGCGTATTGACTCGAATCGATCGAATGATTCGCCGCAGCATAGGCGATCGATATCTGGTTCAAATACAGAACCCAGTCAAGATCTCCGCCTACTCGTTGCCGCAACCCGACTTGGTTGTTCTAAAGCATCGCGATGACGACTATATTCACGCGACAGCCACGGTAGACGATGTCCTGCTACTCGTCGAAGTCGCAGATTCAAGCTTGCGATTCGACCGGACGCTCAAGTCACCACTTTACCAAGCTGCCGGTATCACTGAGTTCTGGATCGTCAATATATCCGATCGATGCATCGAGTCTTACCCGTTGGGGCAGCGCCATGAGCTCGGCGATATCTTACGTGCGCGAGCTTGCCAAGGCTTGCAGATTGACGTCTCCGAATTATTCCGACCGCTGATCGAAAACTCTTGATGCAACGTCCAACAGCCAGTCTATAAACATTAACGTCCGGTAGCGTTGTCCGCCGCATCGAACATTTCGCGCGTGCTCAACCCGCTCAGGCCCGTGGCGAGGCCGGATTTTCCGTCGAACACCGGCATCGCCCGGCATTAATGACGAATTTATCGCCGCCACTTGAGCGACCATTAAACGCGATCCCTGACCGCACATGACTGTCCCGGTGGTACGATCCCGACTAGACAAGGACGTATGACAAACAACCACTCCAGCTTCAAGAGCAAAGGCGGCTTCGCAAGAGTGCTGGCCGCGACGCGTTATTCGATCAACGGATTCAGGGCGGCGCTCACCCACGAAGCTGCGTTTCGCCAGGAACTCGCGATTGGCGTGCCACTGATCGGCGTTGCCCTGTGGTTAGGCAAATCGCCGATGCATGCGGGCCTGATGATTTTCAGCATCATCCTGGTCTGGATTGTGGAGTTGTTGAACTCGGCGATTGAGGCGCTGGCCGATGCGACCAGTGTTGAGCCCAACCCCATGCTCGGACGGGCCAAAGATCTGGGCAGTGCCGCAGTGTTTTGCGCGATCAGTGCGGCGGTGTTGATCTGGTTTTGTGCGCTGGTGTTTTGAGTCAAAGGCCGAATTGGCGCTGCGCCGCGGGTGTACCGATTGCCGAGCCAATAGGCTGATTTCACGCTCCTGAAAGCGGTGTTACGATAGCGCTATGGGTAACTTCAGCATTAACTTGATCGACGCGTTGATGTCAATTGGCATCTCGCGCGATCGTGCTTATTCCCTGGCGGAGCTGTTCGAGCGCGGTATTGACGAGCGCTACTCGCTGCACGCCCAGGTCTTGGCGACCAAACGGGATCTTTCAGAATTGGAACTCAAGATCACACGGGAGATCACTCGGGAGATCAATCAAACCAACGAACGTATTTCCCAGGTGGAGCTAAGCCTTCGTACTGATATCAATGCAACCCGACTGGCAATTGCCGATTCAAAAACTGAAATTATCAAGTGGATGATCGGATCCATTGTCGCCTTGGGTGGTTTGCTGATCGCGGTTATCCGGCTCTCGGTTTGACTGAAGGCGCCTGACGAGCGCCGTACTAATACCCGAAGATCCCTCGGACCACCGTCCCGATTGGCTAGCAAATCATGCCGTAGGTCACGACCGTGACAATGATCACGCCGAAGCAGAGCGCGTCGAAGCCGCGTTGCATCATGACCGGGAAATCGATCAGCACGGTCAGCCGAAGCATCGCGAGTTCGTCCGTGACGTCACCGAGGATAAAGTAACCGGCCAAGATCAACGTAGCACGCTGGCCAGCGCTCACCCCGCAGTATCTAGTCTGGGCGCAGCAGGCCAATGATTTGAATCGTTACCGAGTACACGAAAATCGCCAGCAACAGTTTACGGATCCGCTTTGCGACTCCGGCCGGCGATCGGCTTACTTCGACGGAGTTCGCTCGGTATCGCAGTCGCACGCGCCGCAGCTTTGATTTTCGCCAGCCCGGAACGGGTCGCAACCGACTTAAGCTTACCTTGTTCATAGGCGTCGAGTATCTCGGACTCGTACTGGTCGAGTTTTTTCATTTAAGTGTCTCTTCCGTTATCGGCGGTGCTATCGTTTCAGGAGTTGAACTGAGCACATAAGGCACACGAGTACTATAATATTGCAATGAACAAAAAGAAACCGATTCTATGGAATTCGGAAAAGAATATCGAGTTGATGCAGCAGCGCGGAATCTCATTTGAGGAGATATTGTCGGCGATTGAGCAGGGAGGGCTTTTGATGACGCTGGAACATCCGAACAAGCAACGTTACGCAAATCAGAAAATCTGGGTGATCGGCGTTCGGGGTTACGCTCATTTGGTGCCTTTTGTCGAAACCGAGCACGACATATTTCTGAAGACGATAATGCCGAGTCGCAAGGCGACGAAACAGTATTTGAGCGAGTCAAATGATGACTAAAGATCAATTGTACGAAAAAGAGTTACTGGCTTCGCTGGAGAATGGCGAGTGGCAGCCCGTCAAGAACCAGAAGAAAGACAACACGCATTATCGCGAGCTGGCGACTGACGCGCTGCGCAAGAGCAGGCGCGTAAATATTCGAATCTCGGCAATGGACCTGGAAGGTCTGCAAGCCAAGGCTGCGCAGGAAGGATTACCCTACCAAACCTTGATGACCAGTATCTTGCACAAATACGTTTCAGGTCGTTTGATCGAAGGCATTAATCGCACAGAGGGTCGCACAACGCGCACTCGTGCCAAAGTCAAAGCCACTTAATCCAAGGGTAGCGTTTACTGTGTGTGACGCGATGGTCGTCAAACCTTCGGCCGCTTCATCGGCATGAACCTGATGGGCTGTACCTTTGGTTCGGGCAATGGCAAGCCAAGAGTCAGCGCCAGTGCACGTCCGGCGGGGTCCTCCATTGCCGCCTCGCGGGCGCGCTTGATGCTGTTCGCCAATGCTGGCGCCGGCACAATTCCCAACTTCGGCTCGATCAGGTTCTCCAGGATGTCCATAAAGCTCTTGCGGCCGCGCGCAAAGGTATCGCTATAGCCTTTGATCAAGCGCGGACACTCAGCAATCTCGCGCGCCAACGGGGCGTTCAGCGCCAGCGCGGCCAGTAGCGTTTGCGACCAGCGTTCGATCAATTGTTGTTCGTCCTGGAATCGCGACGACTTTCGGCGCCACCGGCGTAGTGCCGCCAGAGTTCGCATCATCGCCAGCCCGGCGATCGAGCTGGTCTGCAAGCGCAAGCCATCCGAGAAGGTCTTCATGCCGCGCCGCTGTGCCCAGGCCAGCAAGCGCTTAGCCAGCACGGCTGGCAGTATGGCGGCGACCTCTTCGACACCGGGCTTCAGGAAGTCGCGAACTACAACGGGCTCTGTGGCACCAGCTCCGAATTCATCACGAATCCGCGCAAATCGGCTCGCTCTTGACTTCAGATCTGCAACCCGAATCACATCCTCGTAGGCCATCCAGAGTGCCAGGAATCGCGCTGCGGTTCGGCTGGCTGAATAGTCGGTCTCGGTGCTTGCCAATCGTTCAGTGCTTGCTAATTGTTTGGTACTTGCCAATTGTTTGGTGCTTGCCAGACGTTCGGCCGCAACAAAGCGTTCGACATGCCGCAGATAACTGCGCGCATAGGCTTCGTCCTGGTAATCAATCAATCGAGCCACGCCCAGTGCCGCGACCTGCGCGACGCTGGCGGGCAGATTGACGCCGAGGACCATTGTCGATGCGGATGAATCGAGCGACGCCGTTAATTCAGGTGTCGTAAATTGCTGGGAGGCGCGAGGCGTTTCCGCGGGAACGTCGCGCGCATCACCATTCAAAAGCCCATTACAAATATCAAACCCCATCGCAAACCCGCGCAAGCTTGCCTGCGCGCCGCGACCGGCCGCACCTACCACGGCCTCGCATTGCGTTCGCGTCAACGGCAGTCGACCACTGGCGGCCAAGGCGCCAAACATGACCGACGAAATGATCGTTCCGGCATCGGTGGTGGCTTGCGCCATGTCAAACAAGGCGTGCGATTTGCTCAGAGCGCGGGCGGCGTTGATGATGCGCTCGGCGTCGAACCGGCCATCGGCCATCTGCATTTTTTCCAGTACGGTCAGAAAACGGCTGATCGAGGAAATCAGCGTGGTCGTATCTGGACTGACCAGTCCGCGTTCAATGGCTCGGCCGGTTTCGAGTAACTCGGAGGACACCAGCACATCGATCTGGCCGGCGGCTGGCGACAGGCAAAACACCGGCTCGGCACCTTCGAGTCGTTCGCGCTGGACCGGCAAAAATTCGATGTAATACGAAGTCGCACCGGTTCGTTGCGCGACACCTGGTACCGACGTTGCCTGCACCGGGTAACCGGCCTCCAACAGTGCGTCGACCAGCCAGTCGGCCATGACAGCACCGCCCTCGCCGCCAAGCGCCAGAATCAACACCCTGATCGGCGTCAAGGCATGCATCATTGACGCCGGGTTTGCGGTGCCAGGGTTTGCAGCGCCTGCGTTCATGTTGCCTGCGTTCATGTTGCTGGCGCGCCTAGCGCTTGAGCCCAGCGTCGAATACGATCCTTGAACTGGTCCCAGGCGCTCGGATTCTGAATCACCTCAACTCGGTAAAAACTCGGACATAGTGTAGCGGCGTGTGCGTTCTCACCGCACAGACCACAACCGACGCATTGCTGATTGATGGTCGCTACCGGATCAACTTTCAAAGGATCACTCGGATCCTTGATCGTCAAGGACGGACATCCCGAAATCCGGATGCACGAGTGATCACCGGTGCAGACGTCTTCATCGATGCCATAACGCACTCGCACCACGCGCTCGCCGCGTGACAAGGCTTGTACGTTCATCGGTCGTATGCGACGTTGCCGTTCGAGCTGGCACTCGCCTTCTGCGATGATGACCTTCAGTCCTGGCGTATTTGTGCTCAGCGCGTCGGTGAGGGTGGCTTTCATTTCGCCGACCTGGTAGGTGTGCACCGTCTTCATCCACTGCACGCCCATGCCTTTGAGCGTGTTCTCGATGGTCAGCTCGGAGTGGGTTGCGCTGGCCGCTCCCGCTAATCGTTTGACCTCGCCCAGCGGTGACGAGATCAGCTCCTGTGTGCCGGTCGCCGAGGTGTAGCCGTTTTTCATGATCATCAGCACACCATCGCCGCGATTCATCAGATGCGATGCGACACCGGACAACAAGCCGTTGTGCCAGAAGCCGCCATCGCCCATGATCGCCAACGGCCGCGCATTCGAGAGCGGACTCACGCCGGCTGCGCTGGCCAGACTCATGCCGTAACCGAGGATCGAATTGCCCATCGAGAACGGCTCGAAGGTGCCGAACGCGTGGCAACCGATGTCGGCTGAAACATGCATGGGTCCGAGATCCTGTTGCGCCATTTTCAGCGCAGAGAACACCGGCCGCTCGGGACAGCCGACACAGAAAGTCGGTGGCCGAGGTGGCACGTGTTTGCCGAGGTGTTGCGCGGCCTGCTGACGAAGGTGCGCCAGCGCCTGGGCGGCGGCCCGTGCAAGCGCCAGCGGTGCTTCGAAGCCACCGACCTTGGCGAGAAACTTCACCAGCCCGGCACTCATCAACTCCGTGGTGTACTCGCCAGCCATCTCGAGCATGTCCTTGCCGTATAGCGGCGTATTCAGGTCGCCGCGCCGCAAAATCGTCTGTAGTTCCTGCTCAAGGAATTCCGGTTGCCCTTCCTCGAGCACCAGTACGGCACGCTTGCCGGCACAAAACGCGCGAATCTGTTCCGGCACGAGTGGATAGACGACGTTCAAACACAGAATAGGCAGCTTTGGACTGCCGATTGCATCGGCCAGCTCGAAGCCTTGCAAAGCGCGAATCAAATTGTTGTAAAGCCCGCCTTGGACGATGAGGCCGATTGAGTCGGCTGCGCTTCGGCCAGCCGGGATTTGGTTCTCAGAGATTCGGTTCTCAGAGATTTGATCGCTTAAGTTATGGTCATCGCCAAAAATTTCGTTCAACTGATGGGCCAGGATGTATTCCTGCGCCGCTGGCCTGCGCACTTCGTTCTTGAGTTTTTCCTGCTTGAAGGTGGCCGGTGGATGCGCGAGCCGATCGTAGTTGAACACCGGCGGACCAACCAACCGCTGACGGGTTGAAACGGCTGGTGCAATATTGTCCTTGCAGGTAAAGGCGCCGCGCACATGGCAGGCGCGGATGCGCAGCTCCATCATGACCGGCGTGTTTGAGGCTTCGGAGAGCGCGAAGCCGTGCTCGACCATATTCACAATGCTCGGCAGGTTCGGGCGCGGATCGAGCAGCCACAGCGACGACTTCATCGCGAATGCATGCGTGCGCTCTTGAATGACCGAAGCACCCTCGCCATAGTCTTCGCCGACGATGATCATCGCGCCGCCAACCACACCGGCCGAGGCCAGGTTTGACAAACCATCAGCTGCAACATTGGTGCCGACAATCGACTTCCAGGTCACGGCACCGCGCGCCGGATAATTGATCGAGGCCGCCAACAAGGCTGCCGCCGATGCTTCGTTGGTGCAGGCCTCGACATGAACACCGAGGCTCGCCATATAGTCCTCGGCCTGCACCATGACATCGAGCAAATGCGACACCGGCGCGCCCTGATAACCGCCAACATAAGACACGCCGCTCTGCAATAAGGCCTTGGTTACGGCCAGAATGCCTTCGCCCTGAAACGTCTCGCCGGCACCCAACTTGAGCGCCTCGATCTCGGTGGCAAATGATCGCTCCAAACTTCTCTCCTGAACGGCGACATGGTTCTGCTCGGCCGATTATCACTTGCTATCGTGGTTTTGGTGAAACCGGCACCAGTCGTCGGACGAGCCTAACCGTCGACTTGACTGAACGCAGATGGGTAAGGCGCTCCTTCGGTACGATCACACGATGGAATCTGCCAAAGTACGTCAAGTCAATTCGGTCAATGACCTCAGCGGCATGCATGCCGTGACCGTCTGGGCCATTATTACTCCGGAAAGTGTTGAAGCCGTTGCTGAAGCCATCGCGCGCAGCGACGGGCCGATCTCGATCGGTGGCGGTCGCTACAGCATGGGCGGCCATATCGCCAGCGCCGACAGTTTGCATCTCGACTTGCGACTACTCAACGAAGTCGTCTGGTTCTCGCCGCTGAAGAACACGATTAGGGTGCAGGCCGGCATTCGCTGGCGTGATCTGATCCGTTTCATCGATGCGCACGATCTGGCGGTACGGATCCCGCAGACTTATGGCAACTTTACCGTTGGTGGCTCCTTGAGTGTCAACGCGCATGGCGCCTGTATTGCGCAGGGTCCGCTAATTGATTCGGTACGAGCCATTCGAATCGTGATGGCCGACGGTGCAGTCGTCGACGCCAGTCCGCAACAGAATGCGGCGATTTTTTATGGTGCGATCGGCGGCTACGGCGCGCTCGGTGTCATTGTCGAAGCCGAGCTCGAGTTGACCCGCAATCGCGCCATTCGCCGCCAGGTGTCGCGCCTGAAGCTGACCGACTATGCCGACCAGTTCCGGCTCAAGTCGCTGGCCACTCAGAAAGCGGTTCTGCATCATGCCGAACTGTATGGACGCAACTTCAAGAAGGTGCGTTCGGTCACCTGGTTCGATACCGACGACTCGGTCAGTGAACCGGGTCGGCTGCAGTTGCCCGGCGAGGGCTACTCGATCAGCGGCACCTTAGGCAGCGCCATCAATGACAACGTGCTGTCGCGAATCCAGCGTGACTACATTACCGGGCCGATGGCCGACCTTCGTCCGATGGTTCACTACCGCAATTTCCAGACCAGTTATGACGTCGGCGAGTTGATGCCGAATGCGAAAACCTTGGGCACCGGCACCTTGCAGGAATACATGATTCCGCTGGCCGCCTTCGAGACCTTCATTGAACATGCAGCAGTCATTTTGAAGCGGCACCGGGTCAGTACGGTCGACATCACCGTGCGGCAGGCCGAGGCCGATCCAGGTTCTCTGCTGGCTTGGGCGCGCGGCGAAACCCTGTGCGTGATGTTGCATCACCGGCACCGCAAAATTGCCGCCCAAGGCACCCAAACGGTGGTCTGGACGCGAGAGTTGATCGATGCTGCGATCGCCCTGGGCGGCGCGCACTTTCTGCCGTATGACATCCTGGCGACACCGAAGCAGTTCATGGCTGCCTACCCGAGGGCGCTTGAGTTGTTTGCCTTGAAAGCGCGACTGGATCCGGCCTATCGTTTTCGTAATGCGCTGTGGAATCATTACTACGATCCGGCGCTGCTGCCCAGCGCGCAGGGTGAACTCGAGCTGCTTGCGTTGCCGATCGCCGCGCCGAAATCGTCGCCAAGCACCACGCCGTTCATCGCGCCGATCGCCGAGCGGGAGGCCGAGTCCGAGTTTCGCGCTGTCTTCGACGAACCTGCCCGGCACGACGGCTTTTATCGCTTTCTGCAAAACGTTTACCAGCAGTATCCGGAGGAGCGCTGTCACGCGTTGATCAAACAACTGATCGTCAAACATGACAGCGACGAGGCGGTTTATCGCAATCTAGTCCGCGAGTTACCGCAGATTCGCCCGAGCTTGCGCCAATGGCGACACACCTGGCCGGCGTTTGTCAAACACAAAGAAGAGCTGGCCTTGCAAACGCTTGAGCTGCTGGGCAGCCGTAGAACACTTAATGGCTACATGGAAATCGGCAGCAACGGTCGCTATTTGAGTGCCTTGTCCAAACGCCTGCGAATCCTTGGCCACACCTTTGATGTCAACGAGAAACCTCTTTCGTTCTCGCCGTCAGCCCTGCTCGAGCGCGGCCGCTTGTGGGGCCTGAGCAATCAAATTATGTTGAATGACTATCAGCCGCTGTCGGCCTCGAAGCTGCGTGATGAGAGCCTGGATCTGGTGACTTGTTTTATCGGGCTGCATCACTGCCCGCCCGAGCAGCTTGATACGTTCATCAACTCCGTTATTCGGCTGATTCGACCGGGTGGATTCTTCATTCTTCGCGACCACGATGTGCCGACGGTCGCGCAACGCACCTTTGTTTCGCTGGCGCACACGGTCAGCAATGCCGGCGACGGACTCAGTTGGGAAGCGAACCTGAGCGAGCCTAGGAACTTCGCACCGATGTCGTACTGGACACACTATCTGGAGGCCCGTGGCCTGCGCGATACCGGCCTGTTCATGCAGCAAATGGACGATCCGTCGGATAACGTGCTGATGGGGTTCGTGAAGCCGGAATAGATGCGCGGCGTAAATGCGCGGAACAAATGAGTAGTCACGCGCGCGGAATAAAAAAAACGGCCAATCTTGAGAAAGGCCGTTTTCGCTGTGGGCGGCTCGCGCCACCCGATCGAAGCGTTTTAAGCTTCGCGTGCAGCTTCGAGGTAAGACACCAGCTTGGCGCTGGTCTGACGCAGCCGCTCGGAGAGCAATTGCACCAGTTTCAGGAGAATCTTATTGCCGAGTTTCGGTTCATCAGTCAGCACCAGCATCATGGCGTCGCGAGTCAGCACGGCAATACGACTGTGCTCCAGCGTCACGCACGAGGCAAACCTTGGCTCACCGTCGAACATCGACATCTCACCCAGTGCATGTCCGGCGTGCGCCACTGCAATGCGCGACGGATAGTTGTAGCGGTTGCGGCGTAGAACATCGACCATGCCGTTGATTAGCAGCATCATGAAATCACCCGACTCGCCTTCGGAGATGATGGTCACTCCCGGTGGCGATTCGTACACATACATGAAGGCCCCGAGCTTGCGGGTTTCATCAATGTCCAGACCCGAGAACAACGGGGTCTTTGACATCAAACCATGAATTTCATCCGCATATTCGCTCGCTCGACCAATCGGCTTCAGGCCCAATGCGAGCAGGCGTTCATGCGGTGTGGGCTTTTGAGTGCCCGTGCGCGTGGCGGTGCTTGCACTGTCCATATTCGTCTCGGTTGCTGGAACTGCGACGCTCTTGACAACGTCCATTAATCAACTCCTCTGGGGATTGGCTCAAGTTATATCACGGAACTTTGTCGCTGCCGGAGGTGCACAGACGCTGCGTTGGCAATGGGTAACAGTGTTTCCGACCGAAGGCGCACAAACGCCTCTATTCGGCGTATTACTGCGCGGCGGCCACCTGACGACGTTTTTGTACCCCTTGCGCCAAGGCTTCGAGCACGCCAATGCTGTCTTCCCAGCCGATGCAGCCGTCGGTCACACTTTGCCCGTAGGTCAGGGTCTTGCCCTCGACCAGGTCTTGTCGCCCCGCTACCAGGTGACTCTCGACCATGACGCCAAAGATACGGTCATCACCGGCGGCCAACTGCTCGGCGATATCGCGCGCAACCGGCACCTGATTCTCAGGCTTCTTCTGGCTGTTGCCATGACTGCAATCGATCATCAGCCGGCATGCCAGCGCGGCTTGCGCGGCTTCTTTACACGCTTGATCAACACTGGCCGAGTCGAAATTCGGTAATTTGCCGCCGCGCAAAATGATGTGACAGTCCTCGTTACCCCGGCTCGACACAATCGCCGAAACACCGCCCTTGGTGACTGACAAAAAGTGGTGCGGATGCGACGCCGCCTTGATCGCATCAAGCGCAATCCGCAAATTGCCGTCGGTACCGTTCTTGAAGCCCACCGGACAGGACAGCGCCGATGCCAACTCGCGATGCACCTGCGACTCGGTAGTGCGGGCACCAATTGCCCCCCAGGCGATCAGATCGGCGAGATATTGCGGTGTGATGACATCGAGAAACTCGGTGCCGGCAGCAAGCCCCAGCTCATTGATGCTGACCAGCAGCTCACGCGCGGTACGCAGGCCACGATTGATGTCGAAGCTGTTGTCCAACTGCGGATCATTGATCAGCCCCTTCCAGCCCACGGTGGTACGTGGCTTCTCGAAATAGACCCGCATGACGATCTCCAGATCGCCGGCCAGCCTGACGCGCTGCTCGCGTAAGCGGCGCGCGTATTCGAGCGCCGCGTGCGGATCATGGATCGAACAAGGACCAATGACCACCAGCAAGCGGTCGTCCATGTTGTGCAAGATCCGGTGAATAGCCTGGCGCGAATCGGCGGTTGTTTGAGCGGCCAGCTCACTCACCGGGAACTCGCGCAGCAGGTGCGCCGGTGGTGCCAGTTCGCGAATTTCATTGATTCTGAGATCGTCTGTCTTGGAGGGCATGGCCAATTTCTCTTGAGAAAAAACAAAAACCGCCGGACTGGGCCGGCGGTTTGATTCGGGGTGTGCTGCGTTTTGCGCTAAACGAATCCCCGACTCATTCCACCGGTGGCGGAAAAGCCATAAAAGCTAAAGAAGTAGCGGCTGGATACGTTCATTGCGGTTGGTAGTTTAAGTCGCCGACCAAAAGTTGGCAAATAACAACTGTTCGTATGTCAAGTTTTCACGGCGAGTTCCTGGCCCATTGACGGTTAGACCAGCGCTGCGTCTAGGCAGGGACTCGAATTGAAATTACGCCCCGTGTCGCTCGCGGCGGTCACTATACGGCTTGCGTATTGTGACCGCCGCGAGACTCGAACGCGGTTTCTGGGGCGCAGCGCTCCTGACGAAGGTTGGCGCGGGCATCGCGATTTATGGCCGAGTTAGCGTCAGTACGGGTGCCAACGGATCGAGTGTTGGTCTGCACGGTGGCGAAGTCCTGCTGGTGCTGTCGATTACCTGCTGGACCGTTTATTCGATTCTGGCGCGGCTGCTCGGTTTGGTTGGTGAACCGAATTTGCATCCGAACGACGAAGCGATGATCAATCTTTTGTTGACCGCTGTGTTCGCTTCGGTGCTCGCCGTGGTCGCCTGGAACAATGGCTCCGGAAATCCGCCAAACTGAAGTAGTGCGTCAAGCGTCTGCCCCGCATTACCGGCCTGCCTCGTAAACTCTTTCACGCTCAGGGAGTGCAGCCGCGGGGGTCACTTTCCTTGTCGAAATTAAGATGTAGCGGTTTGGTCGCAGCTTTGCGCCGAACAACACGTTGGATGAATGACTTTCGGATTCGACGTTACGCTGAGAACCCCGGCCTTGCTCTAGAATAGAGGATGGTCCAACAGAGTAGACGAACCATGGGTGATCGACTTCCTTTGGAGCAGAATGCGCTCGCCGATTTATGTCGGCGACATGGTATTCGCAAATTGTCGTTATTTGGTTCCGAGCTAAAGGGATGCGCGCGGTCGGATAGTGATATCGATTTGTTGGTCGAATTCGAAGCGAGCGCCAAACCGAGTTTCTTCGACTTGGCGCAGATCGAAATCGATTTATCGGCACTACTCGGTGGCCGTCGAGTCGATTTGCGTACTGCGGCCGAGTTAAGCCGTCACTTTCGAGACGAAGTTTTGCGCACGGCAAAAGTTCAGTATGTCTCCGGATGACGTAATTCGGCTTCGGCACATGGCCGACGCCGCAAGGTCCGCGCTTCGTTTCTGTCAAGGACGTACCCGCCTCGATCTCGATCACGATGAGATGCTTCGGTTCGCTCTGACTCGCGCAGTCGAGATAGTGGGAGAAGCCGCGAACAAGGTCTCGATCGAGTCGAGAGCAGAGGCCCCTGAAATCGCGTGGCTCGCTATAGTTGGAATGCGCAATCGACTGGTTCATGCGTATTTCGATGTGGACAGCGACATTTTGTGGACGACGGTCAATGATCGACTTCCTGCGCTTCTGAACGATTTGAACGTACTTTTGAGCAAGGGCTGAGCGCTGCCTAGCTTCGTTTAACTCTGCGATATAGATTGCAACATCGCTTCCAGAAAGTGCTCAATCATGAGTCGGCAAGGGTGATCAATCATCCAATATTCGTAAGTCCGGCCGCCACTTCTCCAGTCGGACGCCAGTACATAGCAATGTCCTTGAAGATACCCCGACTTTTGGCAAGAGCGCCCTCCGTTGATGCGGCAACGGCAGAATTTCACAGAATTTGCAGCGAGGTGCTACTGTGGTAACACTTGGTAGTCAAAATCGCATATCGACTAAGGAAAACCGATGACCACGACCTCCCTTAAACTGTCCGAGGGTTTGAAGGAGCGCATCATAAAAGTTGCTGCTCGCAAAGGGCAATCGGCGCATGCTTACATGGTCTCGGCCATAGAAAAAAGCATTGACGTAGAAGAACAACGACGCGAATTTATTGACAGTGCACTTGCTGCGCGCAGCGCATGGCTCAAAACGGGAAAGTCTTTTTCCGCCGAAGAAGTTTTCGCTAGCGTCGGAGTCCGCGCGCGCCGTGGCAGCGCGGCTCGTGTCTACAGTATGACTGTATTGAACCCATGAATCAGGCGCTCATCCTAGCCATTCGCCATCAAAGCGAAACTGGGTACATCTCTGCCTAAAAAACAAGACCGCTCAATCAACACGCAACACCAACGCGGCGCCCGTGTCGCCGGCCGCACAGCCGGTGAACACGCCAATGCCACCGCCGTCCTCGCGCAGCGCATGGGCCAACTCGGCGATGCCACGCAAGCCAGTCGGTCCTTGCGGGTGGCCGTAAATCAGGCTGCAGCCATATGGGTTCATGCGCTCCAATGGAAAGCCGGTTTGCTGATGGAACCAAAGATCGTTGACTGCGAATGGGTTGTGACTGACCACAAAACGGGCGTCATTGATGGTCAGGCCGGCGTCGGCCAGCGCCAGTTGGGCTGCCGTGGTCGCCGCCTTGGGCATGTACGCTTTGTCGGCGCGTGCGGTGGCTGCGGACAGCAAGCGAACCGTGCCGCGGCCAGACGACAATGTACGGGCACGAGCAAAGCTGGCGAGCACAGCGCCGGCGCAACCGTCGGCCGGATGTGTCTGCATGCCCAGAGTAACGAGGCCACCTGCCTGGGTCGGCTTGAGCGCGCTCAGACCGTCAGCGCTGTATTCATGAATGCCCTCGTCGGCATCGACGCGTAGGGTGCGGCGGCCTTGTTCGATCACCACCGCTTGCATGTACAGGCGTTGAAAACGTCGATCATCGGCCAACGCGCGCTGATACTGCTGCCAGCGCAACAAGGTCAGTTCATCGAGCGCTTGCCGGGTCATCGCGCCGTCGCGGGCAACGTTCTCAGCGGTCGTGACCATCGCCTGACCGGTGTTCGGATCAGCGGCAAAGTTATCCAGCACCCAGTTCTCGGTGTTCGGTGCGCCGCCCATGCTCTGGCTGCGTGGATAGATCAGCAGCGGGCCGTTGCTGGTGCGATCGGTGACGACCACCAGCGGCAGCGCCTGCCGATCGACTTCGACCGCCAGCGCCGCCGCGACGACGCACGCGACCGATGTGGCGCAGGCCTGCGCTATGTTCGGGCCGCTAACTCGCTCCAACCCAAGCCTTGCCGCCACCCACGGCGCGGCATAAAAGATGCCTTGCTGTGGAATCGTGCAGCCAAACACAATCTGGTCGATGGCGTCGCGTTCGACCGCGCGCTCGGTCAACGCATCGTTGGTGACGGCGACAGCCAAATCCAGGCTGGACAGATCGGCCAGACTGCCTTGCCATCGCACGAACGGCGATGACCACAGATGCGGCAGACTGATGGTGGCGTGTTCAAATTTCATGAT
>JANORY010000817.1:0-1458 GCA_031415535.1 Burkholderiales bacterium
ACGAACCTGAAAAAGCAGGGAATGCTCGGCCTCACCTTCAAAAATCCGACGGATTACGACCTTATTCGACAGGATGATAAAGTGGATTTGCTCGGCTTCGATTCGTTTTCGCCGACCTCCAAATTTCACATCGTTTTGAAACACGCCGACGGAACGACCGACAAATTTGAAGTGGAACACAATTACAACCAGCAGCAAATCGAGTGGGTGAAAGCGGGTTCGGCCCTGAATAAAATCAGGAAAGACATGGGCCTGGCCTGAATTCTGTTTCCATGAAATGAATAATGGTCGATTATCTTTTTTGATAATCGACCATTGTTTTTTTCAGTCAATTTTCAATCCACGCACTTTGCCGAACAATGCCCAAGCTTCCGGATTTTCTGCCAAAAAGGCTTTCATGTTTCGCCGCGACGGGCGAAATGAAATGCGCCGCCCGAACACGCCCGGCTCGTGCAGCCAGATATCAATGACATCAACCCAAAGCAATTTGCCTGCTTCAATTCGCTCAACGGAATCCCAGGTGTAGCGGGCGTTTTTCCAGAAATCGGTGACCATGAAGGTTTCCATATTGGCTTCGATGCGGCGCATTTTCCAGCCGGTGGCGAATACAAACCACATCACCAGTAGCCAGACGGCCCCGAAAATGGCCGTTTTTGCTGCGCCGCCATAGCCGAAAACGGTTACGTCTTCCAGCAAAATGACCGCTCCGACGAGCATCGTCAGCACAACCGGGGTGAAAAATGGCAGGAAAATTCGCCAGAAAAGGGTGGAATTGGAAGAAAGTTGATGCATCGAAAAGAGTGCGTGAGTGTGTGAGGTTTTGAGTAGGTGAGCATTTCACTCGCCATGAGCGGCTTCGTAATCGTTGTTTTCCAGCAGAATGCCGATGAGTTGTTGCGCTGCACGGGCAATCACGGTGCCTGGGCCGAAAACCGCGACGACTCCTTTTTCATACAAAAATGAATAGTCGGCAGGCGGAATCACGCCACCACAAACGACGAGAATGTCTTCCCGTCCGAGCTTTTTAAGTTCGTCAATGGTTTGCGGAACGAGGGTTTTGTGTCCGGCGGCGAGGCTTGAAATGCCCAGAATATGCACGTCATTTTCGACAGCCTGCCGCGCGGCCTCGCCCGGTGTCTGAAAAAGCGGGCCGATATCGTCATCAAAACCGAGGTCGGCAAAGCTCGTGGCAATGACTTTCGCGCCCCGGTCGTGGCCGTCCTGACCGAGTTTGGCGACCATGATGCGGGGGCGGCGGCCCTCCTGCTCGGCAAACGCATCCGTCATGCGGCGGGCGGCTTCGAAGTCTTCGTTTTTGCTCATGTTGGCAGCGTAAACGCCTGAGATTGATTTGGTGGTAGCGATGTAGCGGCCAAAGGTTTTTTCCATGGCCGAGGAGATCTCGCCGAGGGTGGCGCGGGTGCGGGCCGCTAAAATGGCGGCTTCCAGAAGGTTGGC
>JANORY010000818.1:0-1349 GCA_031415535.1 Burkholderiales bacterium
AGTTCGGTGCCACCGGCAACCTGCCGTTAACCTGGGCGATGAACGCCCATGTGCCCGCGTTGGTCGCCGAGCGTTTTCAGCGATCCCGTATCGTTGCGTTCTCGACCGGCAATGTGTACCCGCTGACGGCGCTCGGTCAGGCGGCACCGACCGAAAGCAGCGCACCGGCACCAATTGGCGAATATGCTCAATCCTGTCTGGCGCGCGAGCGGATGTTCGAGTACTTTTCGAAACAGCATCGAACGGCCGGACGCATCGTGCGACTGAACTACGCGATTGACATGCGCTATGGTGTGCTGCACGACATTGCATCGCGCGTCTTGCGCGGCGAGCGGGTCGATTTGACCATGGGCTATGTGAACGTCATCTGGCAGGGCGATGCCAACGAGCAGGTGCTCAGATGTCTTCGTCACTGTACCGAGCCGACCAGTCCGATCAACAGCACCGGCCTCGATACCTTGGCGGTGCGCGACTTGGCCGAGGCGTTCGCGAAGCGCTTGAGTTTGCCAGCGCTAACCAGTGGTCAAGAGGCTGGCACGGCACTGCTGTCCGACGCTTCGCTCTCGGCCAGCTTATTCGGTGCGCCACGGGTTCCGCTCGCCGCAATGCTCGACTGGGTTGCCGATTGGGTGAGCCGGGGCGGCGAGAGCTATAACAAGCCAACCAAGTTTGAAGTGCGCGACGGACGCTTTTGAAAAGATGGGCGCAATCGATTCCGATGCACTGACCACCGTTCGCTTGCGCGACGCTGACATCGCTGCAGCGATGTTGCGCTCCGAGGCGGCTGGCTGGAATCAGGTCGCCGCTGACTGGAAGTTGTTCATCGAATGTGGCAACGCCATCGGTGTTCGCAATACATCCGGTCGATTGATTGCGACCGCCGCCGACTTGCCATTCGGCGGTGGTGTCGGCTGGATCTCGATGGTGTTGGTGGCGCAGGAATATCGTCATCGGGGACTGGCGACTCAGTTGCTGCAGGATTGTCTCGCGAGCCTCATCGATGCCGGCCTGACGCCGGTTCTGGATGCCACGCCGGCGGGTAAACCGGTGTATGAGCGGCTGGGTTTTATGGGCGGTTTTGCATTTGATCGCTGGTATTGCGAAGCGGGCGGTGATGTTGACCGGTACGCCGACGAAAATGCAGACAAAAACATCGAATCGGAAGTTCGACCCGCAAGCGGCGCACTCGATACGATTGCCGGACTGGACCAAGCCACCAGCGGAATCGATCGCCGTTTTGTCATCGAGTCGTTTTTGTGGGGGCCAAGGAGCCCCGGGAGGTTTTGGGGGGGTAAAACAGGGGATGTGGTGAAACGTGAATGGCAAAAAACCGGACAGATACGGCCATT
>JANORY010000819.1:0-1153 GCA_031415535.1 Burkholderiales bacterium
GCGGGAGGCATGGCGGCAGCTTTGGCGGTGGTTGAGGCATTAAAGAAAACCAACGGCGATACCGCCACTGAGAAACTGATTGGCGCGATGGAGGGTATGAGCTTCGAGACGCCGAAGGGGAAAATGACGTTTCGCAAGGACGATCATCAAGCGATGCAGTCGATGTACCACTTCAAAATCAAGGATGACCCGGCCTTTGCCTGGGGCGTGCCGGAACTGGTGCGCGAAATCAAGGCCGAGGAAATGACCGTACCGATACGTAACAAGCGGTGAGTCTGGCCGCACTCGAGACGCGCGCCTTGAGCGTGCGATTCGGCGGCCACCGTGCGGTCGATCAGGTGTCCTGCAGTTTTTTCGCAGGCAGCTTGACGGCGATCGTTGGTCCAAATGGTGCCGGCAAGACCACCTACTTTAATATGATCTCTGGTCAGGTCGCAGCCAGCAGTGGTCAGGTGCTGTTGGCCGGGCGCGATCTTGGCCGTCGCTCGGCGGCGGCACGGGCGCGCCTCGGCTTGGGTCGCGCGTTCCAGTTGACCAATCTGTTTCCAAACTTGTCGGTGCATGAAAACGTCCGGTTGGCGTTACAGGCCAAGGCAGGAACAGGTTTGGATCTATGGAGCATCTGGTCAGATCATCGAGCGCTGATCGACGCGGCTGAACAGATCCTGGTTCGGATCGCGTTGCTTGAGCGGCGTGATTCGCTGGCCAGCAGTTTGTCGCACGGCGATCAGCGCAAGCTTGAGGTCGGCATTTTGCTAGCGATGGACCCGGCAGTATTCATGTTTGATGAACCGACCGCCGGCATGAGTGTTGATGAAGCACCGGTGATTTTGCAACTCATCAGACAGATCAAACAATTGCCGGCCAAGACCGTACTTCTGGTGGAACACAAGATGGATGTGGTGCGCGAATTGGCCGATCGAATCATTGTGCTGCACAACGGCAAGCTGGCCGCCGACGGTGAGCCCGAGGAAGTGATTGCCTCACCGATTGTTCAGCAAGCGTACCTAGGCAAGGCGGCCTGAGTTGGCAACTGAGTTGGAAAACCTGCTCGAACTCACCGAGGTTCACACCCATATCGGTGCTTACCATATCCTGCAGGGCGTGAGCTTCACGGTGCCACGCGCCGAGGTAACACTGCTGTTAGGCCGCA
>JANORY010000820.1:0-1134 GCA_031415535.1 Burkholderiales bacterium
TTATTCACTTCTGGATTCGCCGGGCCTGAATGGCGCTGATCTGAGCTCGCTCCAAACCATCATGTACGGTGCCTCGCCGATGTCACCTACCCGTCTAATAGAAGGAATTGAGCGAATCGGTCCGGTGTTCAGTCAACTGTATGGCCAAACCGAATGTGCCGGCATCGTCACAAGCCTGTGGCGCCAACAGCATGAAGTCTCTAATCTGGCGCGACTGAGTTCTTGCGGCCAAGCGATGCCGGGCGTTCGAGTGGCCATCCTCGATGATGAGGGCCAGGCGGTGCAGCCGGGGCAAGCGGGCGAGATCTGTGTGCAGGGACCCAATGTGATGCTCGGCTATTACAAACAGCCAGTACTTACTTCCAAGACTTTAGTCGATGGTTGGTTGCGCACCGGTGACATTGCGATCGAGGATGATGAGGGCTTTTTTACAATCGTCGATCGCAAGAAGGACATGATCGTTTCCGGCGGATTCAACGTTTTCCCGCGTGAGATCGAAGATGTCCTGACCCGCCACCCAAGCGTTTCCGCGGCGGCGGTGATCGGCGTGCCCGACGATAAATGGGGCGAAGCGGTCAAGGCGCTGATTGTTGCCAAGCCGGGGACGTCACCCGATCCTTTGGCCCTGATTGAAATGGTACGCACAGCAAAGGGTTCAATCTACGCGCCCAAAACCATCGAACTGGTCGACTCGCTACCGCTGACACCGGTCGGCAAACCCGATAAAAAGACTCTGCGGGCGCGTTACTGGGCCGGGCGCGAGCGCAAGGTCAATTAGTTCGCGCGACGACGTCTAGTGTTTATGCGAGCCATGATCTTGTGCAGCCGCCGTTAATGGCCGCACCGGCACCTTTAACTCGATCATTTGTTGCTTGCCGTCGGCACCTTCCCAGACCAGTGTCATGGGCACTGATTCGCCGTCCTTAATCGCCTGATTAAGCTCCATCAGCATGATGTGATAGCCGCCTGGCTTTAAATCTACGCCCTTACCGGCCGGCAGCGCCAAGCCGTTAATGGCGCGCATTCGCATCACATTGTTGTCCATCTTCATCTCGTGAATCTCGACCACCTTGGCCACGGGCGACTGCGCCGCAACCAGGCGGGCATCCTGCTGACTGGTCAGTTGCATGAATG
>JANORY010000821.1:0-5901 GCA_031415535.1 Burkholderiales bacterium
GGCAGCGCGGGTGCGCGCCAGCCTGAACCCTGAATTCAAGCAGTTCAGCGCTGACGAGATCATGCACTTTCTTCGCGGTGAAACTGAGGTGCGTAACAAATCAAAGCGTGGTGCTCGCTAGCCTTAACAGCTACGACGGCAGTGCCGGCGTACTGGTTGATACCAACGTCTGGATCGACTGTATCGACAAGGCCAGTGTGCGACATGCGTGGGCTGTAGAGCAGCTTCAGTTGTGCAGTGAGCGGTCTCCCCTGCATGTAAACCTCATCGTCTACACCGAACTGCTGGTACCAGACCCTGATGTCCAGGCCCTGAACGCGTTGCTGGACGTTTACGAAACGCTGCGAACTCCGCTACCCTGGGCTTGTGCTGTGCTGGCCGCCAAAGCCTTTGCCCTGTATCGCCGCCGTGGTGGAACGAAGCTGCTGCCCATGCCAGACTTCTATATCGGTGCCCATGCGGCGGTTGCAAATCTAAGTGTTCTTACCAGCGATACGGGCTGGTTACGCGAGCTACTTTCCCCGCCTCAGGGTACTCGGACCGCCGATTAGAGGGTAGAGAAATTGCTCCTACAGGGCGCTAGTAAGCGTCTTCCCAAGTCTTCGACAAACGCAACGCGCACTGAATCAGACCGACCATGCTGTAGGTCTGCGGATAATTGCCCCAGCGCTCACCAGTGGCCGGCGAGACATCTTCGGCCAACAGGCCGAGCGGGCTGCGCACCTTGAGCAGGCGCTCGAAAATCTCGCGCGCACGCTCGGTCTCGCCGAGCGCTGCCAGCGCCAAAATCCACCACTGTGTGCAGACCAGAAAGGCGGTTTCGGGAAAGCCAAAATCGTCATGCTCGTCGTAACGCAGCAGAAAGTCGCCGCGCCGCAATCGGGTCTCGATCGCGCGTACGGTCGAAGCAAACCGAGGATCGGTCGCCGGCAGAAATTGCAGCTCGGCCAACAACAACAGGCTGGCATCAAGCCGGTCGCCGCCAAAGGTTGAGGCGAAGGCCTGCATCGACTCGTTCCAGGCCAGCGCGCAAATCTTCTCGTGAATCACGCGCGCATGTTCGGCCCAATACGCCTTTTTGTCGGTCAACCGAAGTTGATGCGCAATTCGCGCCAGCCGATCGCAGGCCGCCCAGCACATGATGCTCGAGAAGGTATGAATGCGTTGCGCGCCCCGCAGCTCCCACAATCCGGCATCCGGATCGGCGTGATGACGAACCGCCCGCTCGCCTAGTTTTTCAAGTTCGGCGAAGACCTGTCCGTCGGCGGCATGTTCCAGTCGTTGATCGAAGAACGCATGGGCTGCGGCTAGTACGGCTTCGCCATAGACGTCGTGCTGAACTTGAAAATAGGCGGCATTGCCGACCCGCACCGGACCCATGCTGCGATAGCCAGGCAAGGCCGGAGCCTGACGTTCGTCGATGCGGGCTTCGCCGCCAATGCCGTATACCGGCTGGATCGGTCCGTCGCCTGCGCTGGCCACGACGTTCAATATGAAGTTCAAGTAGCGCTGCATGGCTCCGGTTGAACCCAGGCGGTTCAGCACATTGACCACGAAGTAAGCGTCGCGCAGCCAGCAGTAACGGTAGTCCCAATTGCGGCCACTGTCGGCGGCCTCCGGAATCGATGTCGTTACCGCTGCGATGATCGCGCCGGTATCATCAAAGGTATTCAGCTTCAAGGTAATGGCGGCTCGAATCACCACGTCTTGCCATTCCAGCGGCACCGCCAGATTGCGTACCCAGCGCAGCCAGTAGCGGCGCGTCTCCTCAAAAAAATGCCGCCCGGTTTCGGCCGCCGATTGGCCGAGTGTTTCGTCGGGGCCAATCACCAGGGTGATGGTGTCGTGCAAGAACAGCGCGCGTTCATCGATTAATGATGACAGCGGCATATCGGTCGTTAAGCGCAAGCCGCTGTCGATGCCGGTATAGCTGACGTGGTTGGCGCCGACTACTGACGCGGCGGCCCGCTCGCCGTAATCACAGGCCAGTCTAATTCGCACGATGACGCGGGCGCGACCCTTCACGGGCTTGATCGTTCGAACCAGCATCGCCGGGTTGAAGGTGCGGCCGTATTGGTGAAAGCGTGGTGCGAAATCGGTGATCGCAACCGAATTGCCGGCCTCATCGGTCAAGGTGGTCAGCAAGATCGGCGTATTCGGTAAGTAACGTTGTTCGCTGCTTGCCTGGCGTTCGAGCTTGACGTCCATAAACCCCAACAGTGGTCGGGCTTCGCCCGACAGCAAGGCGCTGCAGATCGGGTCGCCATCGAACCTCGGATGGCACCACCAAACGATGCCGCCGTTCGGATCGAGCAGCGCCGCAGTACGAGAATTGCCAATCAGCCCGAGATCAAGCGAGCTTTGTGACGCCGAGGGGTGCGACGTCATCCGACGCGTTGTGCCTGGCCGGCCTGCAAGAGGTCCAGAATGGTATCGGCGTTGTTACCGTCGTGCAGCGCCAGGGCGATCCGCTCAAGCATTTTCAGGCTGCTGCTGGGCGAGGCCAGGTGAAGATCACCGGCACCGGCAATGCGCGGACCGACACTGACCGTCAAGCCGCCGTGTCGGCGTACCGCTGCGAACATATCGAGATCGGTGACGTCGTCGCCGAAGGCGATCGGTACGCTGCCGTCGAACGCGGGCAGGGCCATCAGCCGGTCGACGGCGGTCGCCTTGGTGATCCAGGAGGGTTTGATCTCGAACACCTGACGGCCGGGCAGGACGATCCAGTCCGGTGCAAATTGTGAGCAGACTGCATTAAGAGACGAGGCCAAGCGGTCGCTGCCCGGCAAATCGAGTTTGTGGTGAACGGCGACCGCCCGTTCCTTATTTTCAATGAAGGTCAGCGGATATTGGGCAGCAATCGCCAGCACTTGATTGAACAACTCGGGCGGCACTGTGTCGGTCGGCAATTGATCGATCAAATCGACGCGTTGACCGTCGATTTGGCCCGAAAGGCGCATTTCCAGGCCGTGCAGGCCTACAGCAGTGGGCGCAAAGGGTAAAAATAACCGGTTCAGAGACGCTATTGAGCGCCCACTAACCAAGGCAAGACTCGCACCCAACAGGCTGTACAACTCGGCCAGCAGCGCGATCAGGGGGCGCGACACCAGAACACTGTCGGGATGCGAGGCAAATTCCAGCAGCGTGCCGTCTACATCAAGCAACAAAGAGATGGGTCGAGGTTCGGAAATGTGAGTTTTGTTATGCATAAAGCGCAACCTTGATTGTAGGACGCGTTGGCGGTATCCGGATTGATTTCCGCAATCAATTCAACGGATTCAATACGGGTTGGTGGTTTGGCGACAACGCCGCAGGTCTGCACGCGAGGTGTGCACTGACCAACGGCGCAAAGCGCGGCTTACGCTGGCCGTTTCGGTGGCGCTAGTTAACCATGCCCTTGGGCTGGTTTCCTTGTCAGCGGCCGAACGCGGCCTTGCTGTTGCGGTGGGGTTCTGGCATTGGTGGCCGGCAAGCGTCTTGCTGTACAGCAGTGCGGCAATCCATGTGGCGCTAGCGTTCTACGCCCTGTATGAGCGCCGTACGCTGCGCTTGCCGGCGATCGAATGGTTGCGGATCACCCTGGGCTTCGGAATGCCGATCTTGTTGATCGGTCATGTGATCTCGACTCGCGCCGCATTCGAGGTCTACCAACTGGCACCCGAGTACGGCCGAGTAATCCACGGTCTTTGGAGTTCGGGTAATGAATGGCTGCAACTAGGTTTGCTCGCGCCAGGCTGGATTCACGGTTGCCTGGGTTTACACATAGCGTTCGGACATCGCCGTTTCTATCGGCAAATGTTCATGCTCTGGTTCAGCGTCGCCTTGTTGCTGCCGGTGCTCTCGGCCTTGGGTTTTCTGATGATGAGCAAGGAGGTCATTACCGCGAAGCCGGTCGCAGTAAATACGTCAAGCTTGGTCAATCCGTTGGGCGCGGTCAACCCGTCTGTGGCGGCTGATCAGTTGATGGCGGTTAATCCGTCGGCGGCAGTGAATCCACACGAAGGTATCGCCGCACTCAGGCAATCGGCGCTCGCGACCTACCTGCTGATGTTCGCCCTGCTGCTGGCCGCGCGCAGCATTCGCGGCTGGCGTGAGCTCCGCCGTCGTGGGCTGGTAAAGATCACGTTGCCGGAGCGCAGTTTCGCCATGCCGAAAGGATGGACGGTGCTCGAAGGCTTGCGCAGTCAGGGTATCGATCATCTGTCGGTTTGCGGCGGTCGGGGCCGTTGTTCGACCTGTCGAATCCGGATTGAATCGGGATTGCCCGACTGCCCGCAACCAGTCGGTGTTGAACGCGATCTGCTGCTCAAGACGGGCGATCGGAGCGAGGTTCGCCTGGCATGTCAGCTCCGGCCGATGGGCGATCTGATGGTCGTGCCGCTATTCGCGCGACCCGACGATCACACGAAATTCGAACCGGCGGCGCGTCGCCGTCCGACCGCCGCCGGGCCGTCGACGGAACTGGACGGGGTACTGCTATTAATTCGATTCGAAGCAACCCAGTCCAATGCCGAACTCTTGCCTGATGACGCCTGGTACTTGTTGCAGCAGTTAACGGCAAGCATCGAACGTCCCCTAAAACCACTCCGCGCCAATGTTGCAGAGTGTGGCCCAAATTGTCTGTTGGTACGATTCGAAAGACTGAAGTCTCGAGTATCGTGGGCGGCAGATCTGCTGGCCTGTGTGGAACGTGTTGAGCAGACCTTGTGGTCGCTCGAATCTCGACTCGCCCTGGAATTGGGGCGGCCGCTTAGGTGCCGGATCTACCTTCACAGCGGCCTGACTAGGCTCGGCGAATTGCCCCTGCGCGACAGCCGCCCCGCGCTGGTAATCGGCGAAACCGCAAACGTTCTTCGTCAGGCCGCGCGAGACCGATCCGATTCCGCAACCCGCCTGTTGATTTCCGGAACTGCGCTCGACGCACTAGGTTTGTCTCGTACACCGTCCAGGGCTGACAGAGAAACAGGCTTTTTTGCCTTTGATTCAATTCGAAGCGCCGCGCTGGCAGTACCGCCGGTTACCGGGCTTTAATTGGGTCTAACGGGTTCTAACCTGGTTTAGCGCATTGACTAATTTCTGCGGAACTGCAGACTCCGGAATTTGGAATCTGATCGCCCCGATCGGCCGGTCTTGGCGTTCGATTCGATAGCCAGCGAGTGTCATAGTCGGATGCACGCTTACAACGCTTTACTGACCGAAGAGTGCCCGAATTTTGGTTTTGAACCAGGTGGTCTGGGACAGTTCGCCTCGCGTGTAAGCTCCGATCATCTTCTTCTAAATTGCACCCTACTGGTTGGCGGGAATCAATTCGACGCCACGATCACAATCCCCTGACGTTAATGCAGACGTAATTTCTGATCCGTCCATGTCAATGAAGCGTTTCCGTCTCATCAGGCTTTGCTGATCGGTTTCCTTGTAAAACGGGTAGCTGCTTCTTACTCCGCCAACTCCCTTGCCGTCTGCGAGGGATTGAACAACCCGTCTGCCTTCGTTAGTCCATGCATCTCGGTACTCTTGGGCAATCAGTATCTGCGAGCGCCGTGCCACGAATTCAGCAATATTATCTGGATGGAATAGGTAGTTTTCAATGCTGTACAGTTCGAGCATTCGTAATCGCGGGTCGCGAATCATTAGCTCGGAGCGCTCTGCGCTTAGAACGTAGTCTTTGTCAATTAGACAAAGTCCGCCTTGGAAACTCTGCGCCCTTTGAATGGCAGCGTCCCTATTTGTTGCTGCGACGACAACCCTTTGCGGCGTACTCAGAACTGATTCGACGAGTTCCAAATCTTGATTTTCAACGAATACAATTTGCCTACCCGAAGCGAGCAACTTCAAAGTTTCGCTGGAAATAGCGGTATTAAACAAATTTGGATCTGACTTCGAGCTGGGTCCAAGAAC
>JANORY010000822.1:0-4225 GCA_031415535.1 Burkholderiales bacterium
GCGTCGAGTACCCGATACAGCAGACGCAAGCGTAGTTGGTATTCGCGCGGACGACCGGTGCTTGAGAAGGCGACGATTTCCTTGTCGCGGGTCTCTGCCTGAATATCCAGCCAGGCCTCGGCTTCGGTGAGTTTTGTCACAATGCGGGCATCACCCTGCTGGCGAAAGCTGCGCTTGAATTCACTGCCGAGCGGCGAGGTTTCGGGGAAATTCGTGTAGAGGGTCTTAAATGGCATATCGGTTGCGCCGCGCAACTGAAAGCCACAAGCGGCGATTAGCACAAGGGCACCGATGCTCAGCAGCTTGATCCGGAACTTAGAAAACCACATTGACGAGGCGACCCGGTACAACAATCAGTTTCTTGGTGGGCCGCCCTTCGCTGTACTTCACAAACACGTCGCTGGCGAGCGCAATTTTCTCAATTGCTTCACGGCTGGCGTCGGCCGGAACCTTGATGGCACCGCGTAATTTGCCGTTAACCTGCATCACCAGTTCAAGCTCTGACTGAGTGAGTGCTTGTGCATCGACCTGCGGCCAACGGGCATCGAGAATATCGCCAAACTCGGCAGCAAAGCCCAGCTCGGTCCACAGCACATGTCCAATATGCGGTACCACCGGATACAACACGCGCAACAGGATTGACAAACATTCGCGCAGCAAACTGTGACCCTGTGGGCGGTCCCATGAACCGGCCTCGATGGCATTAAAGATCTTCATGCCGGCCGAAACCACCGTGTTGTAGTGCAAGCGCTGGTAATCGAACTCGGCCTGCTTGAGCACCAGATACACTTCGCGGCGCAGTGCCTGTGCCGATTGGTCGAGTTTTGATGCATCCAAGGCATTTGCCGGGCCGCGCAGGGGTGCCGGGATCGCTTGGGCAAAAGTCCAGACTCGGCGCAGGAATCGGAAGCATCCTTCGACGCCGGAATCCGACCACGCGGCGCTTTGATCGGGTGGGCCTGCGAACATTGAATACAGACGTGCCGTGTCGGCACCGAATTGCCGGATGATGTCGCCAGGTTCAACCACATTGTTCTTGCTCTTCGACATTTTCTCAATGCCGCCCAGCGCAACCGGCAGACCGTCGCTGCGCAGTGCCGCGCCGCTGGGTCGTCCCTTGTCGTCGTACTTCAGCTCGACCTCGGTCGGATAGAACCAGCGCTTCTTGCCGTCGGCGTCTTCGCGGTAATAGGAGTCGTTCAGCAGCATGCCCTGGGTGAAGAGATTGCTGAACGGTTCATCAAATTTGACCAGGCCGAGATCGCGCATGACCTTGGTCCAGAAGCGCGCGTACAGCAGATGCAACACTGCATGCTCAATACCGCCGATGTATTGATCCATCGGCATCCAGTAATCGTTACGCGCATCGACCATGGCGTCGTCGCTGCCGGGTGAGCAGTAGCGCATGTAATACCAGGCCGAGTCGACAAAGGTGTCCATGGTGTCGGTTTCGCGGCGCGATGGCTTGCCGCAGATCGGACACTGACACGCCAAGAAACGCTCGTCCTTGTTGAGCGGATTACCGCTGCCATCGGGCACCAGATCATCGGGCAGCCGCACCGGCAGGTCAGCGTAAGGCACCGGCGTTGCGCCATGCTCGGGGCAATGAATGATCGGAATCGGCGTGCCCCAATAACGTTGTCGGGAAATTCCCCAATCGCGTAATCGGTACTGAATCTTTTTTTCGCCGAGGCCTTTGGCGTGCAGATCGGCGGCAATCGCGTCGACCGCCGCCGCTGACCCCAAACCATTGTATTTTCCGGAGTTCACGCACCTGCCGGCAGTCTTGTCTTCGTACCAGCTCTGCCATTCGGTGTCGGAATAGGTCTGGTCCTTGACCTCGATCACGGGCCGGATCGGTAAATCGTATTTCTGCGCAAATGCGAAGTCGCGTTCGTCGTGTGCCGGAACACCCATGACCGCGCCATCGCCGTAGGTCATCAGCACATAGTTGCCGACCCATACTGCCAGCGCCTCGCCGGTGAGCGGATGACTGACCAGCAGGCCGGTCGCCATGCCTTCTTTGTCGCGGGTCGCGACATCGGCTTCGGCGACACTGCCTTTTTTGCAGTGCTCGATGAACGCGGCAAGCGTTGGATTGGTGCTGGCGGCCACGGTTGCGAGTGGATGTTCCGGTGCAACCGCCACAAAGCTCACGCCCATAATAGTGTCGGCGCGGGTGGTGAATACGAACATCCGGCCGTCGTCGATCAACTGATTCTGGGCATCTCGAATCTGATGCACAAACGCAAACCGCACGCCGACCGAACGACCTATCCAGTTCTCCTGCATGATTTTGACGCGCTCTGGCCAGCCGAGGTCTTGCAGCGAATCAAGCAGTTGTTCCGCATATTGCGAGATCGCCAGGTAGTAGCCCGGAATCTCGCGCTTCTCGACCAGCGCATTGGTACGCCAGCCTCGGCCATCAATCACTTGTTCGTTCGCCAACACCGTGTTGTCGACCGGATCCCAGTTAACCACCTGGGTTTTTCGATAGGCGACGCCGCGCTCCAGCATTTTCAGAAAGAACCATTGGTTCCAGCGGTAGTACTCCGGGTCGCAGGCGGCCAGCTCGCGATTCCAGTCAAATGCCAGACCCAGCGGCTGCATTTGCGCCTTCATGTCGGCGATATTCTGATAAGTCCACTTTGAAGGCGCGATACCTTTGTCAATGGCAGCATTTTCGGCCGGTAATCCAAAGGCGTCCCAGCCCATCGGCATCATGACGTTATAGCCGCTCATGCGCAGGTAACGGTACATGACGTCATTAATCGTGTAGTTGCGAACATGACCCATATGCAATTTGCCGCTCGGGTAGGGCAGCATCGAGCAGGCGTAGAACTTGCCCTTCGGAAAGCGCGGATCGTTTTCGATCGCCCGATAGGCATCGATGGTGCGCCAATGGTTTTGCGCGGCGCCCTCAATCTCGCTGGCGCTGTACTGTTTTTGCATACTCAAGGTGGTATCGTCGTCGGCTCGTATCGAAGGTAGCGAATTATAGCCGGGGCCCCTCTCGGCGGCCTGGCGACATTGCCGGGGCCAATCGACATTCAAGCGACGATGCAGCGCCAAACATCAAAGTTGCTGCCCGCTGCGCGGTGTCAAGACAGGCGTCAGTTCTTGTTGCCAAAAAGGTGAAAACAAACCGTCATAATCATTTTCAGAACAGCATGTTCCGTTTTGTTCCAGATTCTGGCAACATACGGCTTGGTGGGGAGACTAGTGTTGGATCAAAACTATGCAGCCGAACTCGAAGAGTTATCGGCTCAAACGGACGAGGCGGTGCCCGCCGGATCAGCGATTTTGCGCGCGATCCGGATCATGGAAGCTATTTCCCAATACGATTCTCCGCCACAACTGGCCGAATTGTGCCGTGCGATCAACCTTCCGAAGCCCACCGTATACCGCATTCTCGCTACCCTCGAGCATGCCGGCTGGGTCGGCCGCGAACCCGGCAGCAAGCGCTACGCCTGTGCCCAGAAATTCACCAACGTTGCCGGCGAGGTGTTGCTGCGATCACCACAACGCGCAGCGCGCCACGCGATTCTCGAGGAGTTGGTCGAACAACTCGGCGAGAGCTGCAATTTGACGATTCCCAATGTCAATTCGGTACTCTATCTCGATCGAGTCGAAGCCTCCTGGCCGCTGCGCGTAGCGCTAGGTGCCGGCTCGAAAGTGCCGCTCTACGCGTCGGCCAGCGGCAAGCTTTATCTGAGTTATATGGCGCGGCGCAGTCGTGATCGCTTCTTGCGTCTGACGCCGCTGATTCGCCATACCCCGAATACCTTCAGCGATCCGGTCAAATTATCGCGCGAGCTTGATGAAATCCGTCAACGCGGTTATGCGACCGATAACGAAGAGTATCTGTCCGGCATTTGTTGTCTGGCGGTGCCGGTGCGCGACTCCGACTCACGGGTGGTGGCCACCGTAGCTGTACATGCGCCACTGTCGAGAATGCGGATCGATCAAGCCATTGAATTTTTGCCGACCTTGCGCGAAGCCGCCGAGGCGATTTCTCAGACCATCGACTGGTAGGTGCATTGCGCAACCGCCTGATCCCAGGCCTGCATGCGTGCTGATGCGCGCGCGCGATCACCGGTCGGCAGGAAGCGGCGATCAACTTGCCATAGGTCAGATAACTCGTCGGTAGATCGATAAACCTGTGCCGTGAGTCCGGCCAGGTAGGCTGCCCCGAGCGCGGTGGTTTCAATGACTTTCGGCCGGA
>JANORY010000823.1:0-2259 GCA_031415535.1 Burkholderiales bacterium
GAGCGCCTGATGAAGGTGCTGCTCGCGCCGATCGTCTCTGAAAAGAGCACGAACATGGCCGAGAAGAATGCGCAGTACGCTTTCAAGGTGACGCAGGACGCAACCAAGTTCGAGGTCAAGGCCGCCGTCGAGTTGCTGTTCAAAGTCAATGTTGAAGGTGTACAGGTGGTCAACCAGAAGGGCAAGACCAAACGATTTGGTCGATTCATAGGGCGTCGCGATCATGTTCGCAAGGCCTATGTCAGCCTCAAGGCTGGCCAGGAAATCAATTTCGCGGAGGCGGTATAAATGCCTATCGTTAAAGTAAAACCCACTTCGGCTGGTCGCCGTGCGATGGTCAAGATTGTCACGCCGACCCTGCATAAGGGTGGGCCAGTACAGGCGCTGATCGAGCCGCAGATTCGCGGTTCGGGTCGTAATAACCTCGGCCACATCACCACCCGACACAAGGGCGGCGGTCACAAGAGCCACTACCGGATCATCGACTTCAAGCGCAACAAGGACGGAATTCCGGCCAAGGTTGAACGCATTGAATACGATCCGAATCGCAGCGCACACATCGCCCTGCTGCTGTACAAGGACGGCGAGCGTCGCTACATCCTGGCACCGCGCGATGTACCCGTAGGTACGACCGTGCAGTCGGGTTCTGAAGCGCCGATCAAACCGGGTAATACCTTGCCGATCCGCAACATTCCAGTGGGTTCGACCATTCACTGCGTCGAAATGTTGCCGGGCAAGGGCGCGCAGATCGTTCGCACGGCCGGCGGTTCGGCTCGATTGCTGGCTCGTGAAGGTGCCTACGCTCAGGTGCGCTTGCGCTCCGGTGAAGTTCGCAAGATTCACATCGAGTGCCGTGCCACGATTGGCGAGGTCGGCAACGGTGAGCACAGCCTGCGACAAATCGGCAAGGCCGGTGCCAATCGCTGGCGCGGTATTCGCCCGACGGTGCGCGGTATTTGTATGAATCCGGTGGATCACCCGCATGGTGGCCGCAGTAACGGCGGCGGTCACCCGGTGTCGCCGTGGGGCACGCCGACCAAGGGCTACAAGACTCGCCGCAACAAGCGCACCAGCACGATGATCGTGCAGCGTCGCGGCCGCAAGTAATGGCCGACTGTACAGACAAGAATCGAGAGTAAGGTATGGCACGTTCCGTAAAAAAAGGCCCGTTCGTCGACCCGCATCTGATCAAAAAGGTCGATACGGCGGTGACCAACAAAGACAAGAAACCGATCAAGACCTGGTCGCGTCGTTCAACCGTGTTGCCCGAGTTTGTCGGGCTGACCATTGCGGTTCACAACGGCAAACAACACATACCGGTTTTCATCAACGAAAACATGGTCGGTCACAAGCTCGGCGAGTTTTCATTGACCCGGACCTTCAAAGGTCATGCGGCCGATAAAAAATCCGGCATCAAGAAAAACTGAGAGAGCTCGAGCCATGGAAACCCAAGCCAGTTTGCGCGGTGTCCGATTATCAGCCCAAAAGGGTCGATTGATCGCTGACATGATTCGCGGCAAGCCTGTAGAGCAGGCACTGAACACATTGACGTTCTCGCCCAAGAAAGCCTCGCGCATTGTCAAGAAAGTGCTCGAGTCGGCGATCGCCAATGCCGAACACAATGACGGTGCCGATATCGACGAACTCAAGGTCAAGACCGTGTTCGTCGAGAAGGGCAAATCGCTGCGCCGCTTCGACGCACGAGCCAAGGGGCGCGGCGTTCAAATCGAAAAACAGACCTGTCACATTTTTGTGACCGTCGGTAACTGAGAAGGCAGGAACGAATGGGACAGAAGATTCATCCAATCGGCTTTCGATTGGCAGTTACCCGTAACTGGACTTCAAAGTGGTATGCGAACAGCAAGAATTTTCCAGGCATGTTGCTGGAGGATCTTAAAGTACGCGAGTACCTGAGCCGCAAGCTGCGTGCCGCTTCGGTCGGACGCGTGTTGATTGAGCGGCCGGCCAAGAACGCCCGCATCACCATTTTCTCGGCTCGACCCGGTGTGGTCATTGGCAAAAAAGGCGAGGACATCGAGAACCTCAAGTCCGATCTGCAAAAGCTGATGGGCGTGCCGGTGCATGTAAATATCGAAGAGATTCGCAAGCCCGAAATCGATGCTCAACTGATTGCAGACTCGATTACCCAACAACTCGAGAAGCGCATTATGTTTCGTCGTGCGATGAAGCGTGCGATGCAAAACGCCATGCGTCTCGGTGCCCAGGGCATCAAGATCATGAGCTCGGGGCGCTTGAACG
>JANORY010000824.1:0-4593 GCA_031415535.1 Burkholderiales bacterium
ACTGGTCTCGGACAGGGGTCGGCTGGCGACCTGAGCCAGGAACAAGGCCAGCTTGAGGCGCTGCGCTTCGCCGCCGGAAAGCGTTGGCACGGGCTGCCCTAACTTGACGTAATCCAGACCGACATCGACCAAGGGCCGCAACAAGGTACAAAGCTCACGGTCATCCGAAAATTTCTGTAATGCTTCGTAGACGGTGAGCTCGAGCACGTCGGCGATCGACAAGTCATCGCGTTGCAGACGAACTTCGAGTACCTCGGCGCGAAAGCGCTTGCCGTCACAATCGGCGCAGCGCAAATAGACGTCGGACAGGAACTGCATTTCGACATGTTCAAAGCCGTTGCCGCCGCAGGTCGGGCAGCGACCGTCGCCGGCATTAAAGCTGAAGGTACTGGCGGTGTAGCCGCGCTCGCGGGATTTCTCCAGCGCGGCGAAGCGCTTGCGGATCACATCAAATGCGCCGATATAGCTGACCGGGTTTGAGCGCGTGGTTTTGCCGATCTGTGACTGGTCGACGAACGCAAAGTCGCCGAGCAGCTCGGCACCAAGCACGGTGGCGCTACTGACTGGATGTTCGCCGGACTTTCGAAAATGTTTCTGCAATGCCGGCAGCAACACCTGCTGCATCAAGGTGGATTTGCCGCTGCCGGAGACACCGGTGATCGCCACAAATCGGCCGAGTGGAAGGGCGACATCGATATTCTTAAGATTGTGAACGGCGGCACCGCGAATTACCAATCGCGGCACATTGAGTGCCACCGGCAAGTGCGGTGTTGTATCGACCACCCGCCGACCGGATAGATAGTCACCGGTCAAGGTGTTCGAGCCGAGAATTTCGTCGGGTCGGCCGTAATACGAAATTTCGCCGCCGCGAACACCCGGACCAGGCCCTATATCGAGCAAACGGTCGGCCGCCAGCATGACTTGCGGATCGTGTTCAACCACCACCAGCGTGTTGCCGCTGTCGCGCAGCCGCTCCATGACATTGATGATGCGGCCCATATCGCGCGGATGTAATCCGATCGACGGCTCGTCCAGCACAAACAAGGTGTTGACCAGCGAGGTGCCTAGCGCCGTGGTCAGATTAATCCGTTGTACTTCGCCGCCGGAAAGCGTTCGCGACTGTCGGTCGAGCGTCAAATAACCGAGGCCGACTTGTATGAGGTAGCCGAGCCGCGAGCGCAGATCGATCAGCAACTGGTCGATCGCCTCATCGAGGGGGGCCGGTAGCGCCAAGGTCCGAAAGAAGCCATTGACACGGTCAATCGAGAGCAGCATCAGATCGTGAAAATTCAGGCCGGCCAGGCTTTGTTGAAGGTCTTCCGGCCAGACCGTGTTGGCCGGCCGGAATCGCCGGTACGGCCCCAGCGCCTGATCAGCCTCGGCACGCGATCCGACCCGCCACAACAGCGCATCCGGTTTCAGTCGTGCACCGTCACAAACGGTGCACGGCGTGTACGAGCGATAGCGTGATAACAAAACGCGGATATGCATTTTGTAGGCTTTTGTCTCAAGCCAGGCGAAGAATCGTCGGATGCCGAACCATTGCCTTTTCCAGTCACCGGTCCAGTCGCTGGCACCTTCGATGACCCAGTCCTTGTGTACGTCACTGAGTTCGCGCCAGGCGACATCGAGCGGAATATTGTGTTTGGGTGCGAGCCGCAGAAGATCTTTTTGGCATTCCTTGAAGCTTTCGGTCTGCCAGGGTTTAACCGCACCCTCGGCGAGGGTCTTGCGTTCATCGGGAATCACCAGCGCCAGGTCTATGCCGATCACTCGGCCGAAGCCACGGCAGGATTCGCAGGCACCGAGCGGCGAGTTGAACGAAAACAGGCTGGGCAGCGCATCGGTGTAGCGAATTTGGCAGTCTGCGCAGGCTAGCTCGATTGAGTAGCGCCAGAGCGCCTCAGGCTGGTCTTCTATCTGGGTAAAAACACAGAGTGCGCCCTGGCCGCGTCGCAGTGACGCTTCAATCGCATCGGCCAGTCGCGACGACTCAATGCTGGTGATCCGGAATCGGTCCTGGACCACGTAGAGGGTTTGCGCGCCGTTGGTTGTTGTTCGGTTTTGGGGCTCGGGTGTGTGTCGGCGGGTGTAGCCTTGCGCGAGCAAATGCTCCTCGATCTCGGCTTCGGTAAAGTTATCGGGCACCGCCACTTCAAAACAGATCAGCAGCCGCGGGTCACCGGCCGCCTGGCAGCGCTGCTTCAGGCTGTCGATAATGCTGCTCGGCGTATCGCGTCGCACCGGGCGCGCGCATTGCCGACAGAACAGGGCCCCCGCGCGCGCAAACAGCAACTTCAAATGATCGTTGATTTCGGTCATGGTGCCGACCGTCGAGCGCGAGGTGCGCACCGGATTGGTCTGGTCGATGGCAATGGCCGGCGGCACGCCATCGATCCGGTCAACCTGCGGCTTGTCCATCCGGTCCAGAAACTGCCGGGCGTAGGCTGAAAAAGTTTCTACATATCGACGTTGGCCTTCGGCATACAAGGTGTCAAACACCAGCGACGATTTGCCGGATCCGGACACGCCGGTGACCACCAGCAACTCGCCGGTTTTAATATCGAGATCGAGGTTCTTAAGGTTGTTCTGGCGGGCACCGCGAATCTGGATATCAGGATTCCGGGGGCGGAGCGGGCGCGACATATCAGTCAATCTCGATGCAAAAAGCGGGCAAGGGACGCGAGTCTACCAGCGTGACTAGGGGTGGCACGGTCAGTATCCCAGGCAGCGTGACAGACGTGCTTGCTTTAACATCCGGTACCTAAGCTATCCTTAAGGGTTTCCATGTCTAAAGAACATTTGTCGACACCGCTGGCACCGGCCGCCATCGGCCCTTATTCGCAAGGGGTCAAAATTAATGGCACGGCTTATTTGTCCGGTCAGATCGGAATGGATCCGGCGAGCGGACAACTGGTCAGCGGCGGGCTGGAGGCCGAGGTACGGCAAGCATTCGACAATTTACAGAAGGTGGCTGATGCGGCCGGCGGCACCTTGGACGATTGCGTCAAACTAACGCTGTTCTTGACCGACTTGAGTCACTTTCCGAAGGTCAATGAGCTGATGCAGGCCTATTTCCACGCACCGTTTCCGGCACGCTCGACCATTGGTGTGGCCAGTTTGCCGCGCGGTGCACAGTTTGAAGTGGATGCCATAATGGTGATTCATCGTAACTGGTGAAGTCAGCCGCTGACCTGTCCCGCTTTGCCCGGCTCGGCATTCACGCCGAAGCCGACCTGCTGCTGCATCTGCCGCTGCGTTATGAAGACGAAACGCGGCTGACCGCGATTGCCGATCTGCGCGCCGGTGGGTTGATGCAGGTGCAGGGCAAAGTGGTTCGCAACGAGGTCACTTACAAGAGCCGACGCTCGCTGCTGGTCGAACTGCAAGATGAAAGTGGTACGGTCAGTCTGAAGTTCTTCAACTTCTACGGTTCGCAGCAAAAACAGCTTGCGATCGGTAACCTGATCCGAGCACTGGGCGAGGCGCGCGGCGGATTGTTCGGTATGGAGATGGTGCATCCGAAATGTCACGTGGTCCGTTCGGACACCGTTTTACCGGCAACCCTAACGCCGATTTACCCAAGTGCGCAGGGCATAGGTCAGGCAACGCTGCGCGGCGTCATACTGGAGGCGCTGCAACGTGCCCGGATTGCCGATACGCTGGCGGCCGACTGGTTGCCAGCAGCCGTGGCGCGGGGCGAACCCTTGCCGTCGATTGAACAGGCCCTGCGGACCTTGCATCAACCGGACGCCGAGATTTCGATTGAAGCCTTGCAGGAGCGCAGTCATCCGGCCTGGCGCCGAGTTATCTTTGATGAGTTGCTGGCGCAACAACTGTCACTGAAGCGGGCTCGTGCGGCGCGTGGCAAACAACGGGCGCAGGCATTACCCGACGATCGCTTGGTTGATCAACTGAGCCAACACTTGCCGTTTGAGTTGACGGCTGCGCAACTGCGCTGCTGGAACGAAATTGGCAGCGATCTGGCGCGATCTCAGCCGATGAATCGCTTGTTGCAGGGCGATGTCGGTAGCGGCAAAACCATTGTGGCGGCGTTGGCGGCGGTGCGCGCAATCGGCAGTGGTGCACAGGCTGCATTGATGGCACCGACCGAGATTCTGGCCGAACAGCACCGCAGCAAACTGGCACAGTTGCTGGCACCGATCGGCATTCGGATCGGCTGGTTAGCCGGCGCAGTGAAGGAGCGCGACAAGCGGCTGGTACGGGCGGCGCTAACGGCAGGCGAGATTGATTTGTTGATCGGCACCCATGCCTTGCTCGAAGACGACGTACTGTTTGCGCGGCTTGGTTTGGTGATCGTCGATGAGCAACATCGCTTCGGTGTTGGTCAAAGACTGGCCTTGCGATTGCGGCAGCAGCCGCAGCTCGAAGCACCCGGCATCCCGCATCAATTGATGATGAGTGCGACGCCGATTCCGCGCACGCTGGCAATGAGCTATTTCGCTGATCTTGACGTCTCGGTTATCGATGAACTGCCGCCAGGTCGGACACCGATTCTGACCAAGTTGTTATCGGCCGGTCGGCGCGATGAGTTGATCGACCGGATTTATGCGGAGGTCAAAAAGGGCCGGC
>JANORY010000825.1:0-1333 GCA_031415535.1 Burkholderiales bacterium
TTTTCGGTAGCGCTCGATATGGCGCTGCGCAAGCAAACCCGGGTCCCGAACTTGCGCCATGAATCGATCAATCTTTCAACCGTCGAAATCGAGATTCTGGCCCTGATTGACGGGCAGCGCGATCGCCACCAACTGGTTCAAGGGCTTGTTGATAAGAGCCGCGACGGCATCATCAGGGTCGAGCGCGATAAACAATGGGTCAAAGACGAACAGGTGTTGCGACCGCTGGTGGAAAACCTACTCAACGTAACGCTGGAAAAGTTTGAGCGTTGTGCCTTGCTCAGCGCGGTTTCATGAGTAACCCCTTGCCGGCGCAGGAAATCAGCCAGGATGTGTTGCTGGAGAAATATGCGCGTTTTGGTGAGCGCAGCATCGAGGAGGTTCGACGGCGCGTGGCGCGCGCCTTGGCAGCGGTTGAGCGGCCGGCGCTCAGGGAGCACTGGGAGCAGCTTTTTTATCAGGCACAGGTCGACGGCTTCATTGCTGGTGGCCGAATCAATTCCGCTGCCGGTACGGATCTGAAAGCAACCCTGATCAATTGTTTTGTGCAACCGGTCGATGACTGCATTACCGGCCAGGATGGGCAGGTGGGTATCTATGACGCCTTGAGCCAGGCGGCCGAGACTATGCGGCGCGGCGGTGGCGTCGGCTACGATTTCTCGCGGATTCGGCCGCGTGGCGCGTTGGTGCGCGGTACCAACAGTCGCGCCAGCGGGCCGCTGTCGTACATGGCCGTGTTCGACAAGTCTTGTGAAACCGTCGAGTCGGCCGGTGCCCGGCGCGGCGCGCAGATG
Source organism: Burkholderiales bacterium (assembly GCA_031415535.1). Lineage (GTDB taxonomy): Bacteria > Pseudomonadota > Gammaproteobacteria > Burkholderiales > Burkholderiaceae_E > JANLTP01. The sequence goes on from JANORY010000825.1 coordinate 795, forward strand.
GGGGTGCTGCGCTGTGATCACCCCGAGATCGAGGCATTCATCCATGCGAAAGATCGCGGCGCGCTCAGCAACTTCAATCTGTCGATCGCCTGTACCGACGCCTTCATGCGCGCGGTCGAGGCCGATGCTGATTGGGAACTGGTTCATGCGGCCGAACCCGGCACCGAAGCAATCGCAACTGGTGCCCGGCAACATGAAGAGGGCCACTGGGTTTATCAGTGCCTGCCTGCTCGCCAATTATGGGCGCAGATCATGGCCAGTACCTATGACCATGCCGAGCCGGGCGTCTTGTTCATCGACGCGATCAACCGCGATAACAATCTGTCCTATTGTGAGTTTATTGAGTGCACCAATCCGTGCGGCGAGGAGCCGCTGCCACCGTACGGATGTTGTGATCTCGGCAGTCTCGATCTGACCCGCTTTGTAAGCCAGCCGTTCACGGCGCAGGCAGCCTTTGACAGCAACGCCCTGCGACGAGTTGCCGGGGTCGCGGTGCGCATGCTCGATAACGTACTCGATGCGACCGCCTGGCCGCTGGC